>JBBTBY010000071.1:24314-60567 GCA_038043445.1 Spirochaetota bacterium | reverse complement strand
TTGCGGGGAATGTTTCGATCCTTGCGGGGAATGTTTCGACCCTTGCGGGGAATGTTTCGATCCTTGCGGAGAGCGGGCAAGCCTTTGCGGGATATAATTCAGATCAGAATTATTAGAATTCGGGCTTTCTGGAGATCCTGAGCAGGATTACATAGGCGATGTAACGGGTACGTCTGAAACGGGCGCGAGCGTATGGATGCGCGGGACAACTGCCGGTATGCAAGAGAACAAGGGCTCATCCCTCGACCAGGCTCGGGAACCATGCCCCCTTGTTCCGTCATTCTGCTGATGGTTTTCATATACACATATCTGTACCCGCGCATTCGTTGCATCCGAGGAATATAATTCGTTTTCATCCGTATACACTATCCAGATGGAACAAGGAGGCGCTATGAAGACTATCATTTGCCTGATATTCGCCGCATTTACTTGCGTTTTCAGCGGTTATGCGTATGATGCTGCTTATACGCGATCGAGCGATCATTCGTACGTCAATCGCGATGAGGTGAAGGTGAACGGGTATTATCGCAGGGACGGCTACTATGTTGAAAGTTATTATCGGACACGGGTGAATGAGACGAGGGCGATTAATTAGAGTTCGAAGGGGAATGTGAATCCGTATATTATGAAATGCAGAGGAGAAAAAATATGACAACGCTAGACGTAATTTCATTAAGTGTGGGGATACTAGGTTTGTTCTTTGGTATCGTCGGTGCATATATGGCGTATATATCGTTTGTAAATCCGATAAAGAGATTTATGAAATATATTAGAGACTTCAGAAATTGGGAAAAGTTCCAAGGGATTAAAGATCACCTTTCTATATATCGCCATGTTAAATACCCCAATTTTCGAATTGTCATAGATTGGGATACAGAAGTTAAAAAAGATTTCCATGAGGATTGGATGAATGATGCTGTTTTTCTGGATAAGAAAAATAATGCTTTATTCTATGTTCGGTTGGAAGCTAACGCGATGCAACTGGAAAGCGAACTATTTATTTCATTGGATGGGGGCAGGTATTTTGTTCCACTGCCAAAATATTTCGCCGTAAAGAATGGGAAAAAGTATTATTATGATAAACGACAGATTCTGTTGGCAAAAATTGTAGGGGCATTTTATCGCTATCAAAACATATATGAATTTGCGCAAAATCAAAGCGTGCCTATTGAAATAAATGAAGAAAATTGGAGCACGAAGAGAAATGTGAATTCGAATACGGAAAAGCGAGGAGGGGAATGAAAAACAAATCAAGCGAAAACACAAGAAACAGTTGGGGAAATGATGGAATAAAAGGCAAAGTCAAAAATAGAGTTGATCTGGAATATAATGTAATCGGAGAACAGAAAGAAGTATTAAAAAGAAAAACCGTATACGTTTATAATGAAGATGGGAATAAAATAGAAATATCAGAATATAATGCTGACGACTCATCAAGAATGCGCACTATTTTTACCTATGACAACAGTGGAAATAAGATCGAAGAATTAGTTTTTGTTCCAGCTAGTGTTCTTCATAGCAAATCAATTTACAAATACAATTCTTTTGGGGAAATAAGCGAGATTGTCCGTTATAGCGCCTTCGGGTCAATTATGGATAAATATGTTTATGAATACGACGAAAAAAATAGCTTGTCAGTGATGTCATTGTATAAATTTTCAAATAATACACCTACTACTAAATATGTTTATAAATTCTCATCAGAAGGGTTGTTAAGGAAAGTCGTGGCCACCAACTCGGATGACAACCCTGATAATAAAAACATTTATAAATATAATATGGAAAAGGATGTGAAAAAACAATTGATATTTCATGCCGTTCGTCGATATTACGATGGTTCGTACTATTGGTACCCTGATTTCAATTGGCATCCTGACCGGGTAATAAAATATAAGTATGATAAAAGCAGGAATATAAAAAAGGAGGTTGAAAACGAAATGAATGGCGTTTTTCCTGTTTTTAATAACAATACTGATGGAAGTAAAACTATTTACGAATATGATTCAGCGGGGAATCAATATAAAATATCGATATTCATAAAAACCGGATGCAGGTTTTTATTATTTAATAAGTATAGATTGGACAAGATAATAATATCTTCATACGAGTACTACAAGTAGCATATGAAGGCTTCTATTAGTTCAATTCTGTTTATATTTCTTTCATCTTCCATATTGCATACAATACTAGCGGATGAAGAAATTAGAATGGCAACAGCAATGATTTCCTTGGGTAGAACACTCGAATCCCAAAACAAGACACAGGAAGCAATAAAAGAATACGAAACCGCCCGCAATCTATTGATAAAAATCAATAACCCCGCCAACATCAGCTCCCTCGTCCTCCGCATCGCCGATTGCTATAAAAACATCGGTCAATATGGATCAGCGATATCGAACTACAGCTCACTTACCAATTCTGCAAATACGAATACAGTATATTTTTCATTGGAAGGCATCGGCTATTCATACGCCTCGCTCGCCAACAGAATGAATAAAGAAACCAACTATCAGGAATGCATACAGTATCGAAAAACCGCGCTTGACCTGTTCGAGCGCATATCCTTAAAGCCGATGCAGGCGCTTTCCCACCTGCTTCTCTCACAGGAGTATTTTACCGTGCGTTCAAATGACGCGGCGTTTACGCATGCATCCTCAGCCGTATCGTTTTTTACCGAATTGCGCGATGCTGAGGGACAGGCGCATGCAATGCAGACGCTTGCGCAGATATACGAACGCCGGAATGAATTCGAGCGGGCGGCAGAATTATTCAGCCATTCGGGCGTGCTCTTTGTTTCGCTTACAAACTATTTTTATGCTTACTATGCTTTTCGTTCCCACGCGGGCATGAATATGCAGATCGGAAATTATCATGATGCGCGCAGGGGATTCACCGACGCGCTTGCCCTCGCGCGGAAGACCGGCTACCGGGAGCTTGTTTCTGATGCGCTTAACAGTATTGGGAATATGTCCGATACGCTCGGGGAGTTTACCGACGCCGAAAAGAACTATCGCGAAGCACTTGCGATCGCACGGACGGATGCTCGAACGAATATGATGATATCGCGGCTTAATAATCTCGGTCTTGTGTGCGCGAAGATGCAGATGTACTCGAACTCGATACGATACCTCCAGGAAGGTATATATCTTGCCATAGAAACACATGATAACGAACAGCTGGCAAGTATTTACAACAATTTCGGTTATTTGTATTCGCTTTCCGGAAGGAACGATGATAAAGCTATGATGCATTACAAAATGGCTGTGCAGCTCATGCTCAGCAACGATGTGAACGAATCCATCGGCGATTATATGTGCAATATCGGTACGATGCATATCAAAAAAGGCGAATACAAATATGCCATGGAATACTTCACCGATGCGCTTGGGATATACAAGGATGTCGGATACAGCAATGTCGCGCATGTGTTGAGCGAGATAGGCATCTGCCATTACAAGCAGTCGAATACCTCAGCGGCGGTCGATTCTTTCAACCGTGCAATACAGAACGCAGATGAATTATACCGCCGGACGCCGGATGTATCGCGAGCGAGTTTCCTTTCCACGATGGCCGCGTATTACAGGAATCTGTGTGCGGTGTACAGCTATAACGGCAATGGGCGTATGGCGCTTGATACAGCGGAAAAAATGAAGGCGAGAGCCATGGCAGATGACATGGCGAAAGCGGCATATAGTGAGGTGAAGATAGATCTGGCCAAGTTCGCATCACCGATAATATATTTCATAAATATCGAGCATGAAGATCAATTGCTGCGGCTGATAATTACGAACGAACGGATCAGCACTGCCGTTCTTTCGCAGGGAGCCGTGCTGAAAAACATCGATAGAAAGCTTTCGAACGATGTGCTTTCGTATTACGATTCTTTCATCGGTAAACGAACACAGATGCAGGACGTGAACAATTCGCTCGCGCCGTTCGCCGTCTACTACAACTCGCTCATCGGAAATAGTGCTGATGCACAGAAAGCGGAAGTGATCCGCAAGCTTGGTAAATTACTGCATGATACCCTTTTTGCAGTATTGCCTGCCGTTTCTGAAAAATTAGAGAATAAAATTGCCGTAGTACCTGACGGTATTCTCGGATTTATCCCTTTTGAATCATTGATCTTGCCAGACGGCAAATATCTCATCGAAAAATACGACATCAAATATGCTCCGTCACTCACCGTACTCAACTACATCGAAAACCGCCAATACAGCGCCCGTAATGATATCCTCGCCTTCGGCGGCGCCGTCTACAAACCCGGCACCTACAAACGCGATATGTCCCTCTCCGATCGCTTCATGAAATACCTGCAGAGCCAGACGGTCATATCGATGAACCGCGGCGATGACCTTTCATCGAAATACCGCGACATCGGTTTCGGCGGTTGGAAGAACCTGCCGTTCTCGCTCAACGAGGTGAAAGCGATAAGCGCTATCTATCCATCGTCGCGCATAGAATCGGGGAAGTCGGTGAACGAATCGCTCGTGAAATCGCTGTCGAAGTCCGGCGAGCTTGCGAAATACCGGATAATACATTTCGCCACGCACGGCATCGCTGTTCCCGAGATACCCGAGCTTTCGGCGATAGTGCTTTCAGAGCCGGGCAAAGGCGATAGAGAGGACGGATACCTGACGCTCAAGGAAATATCGGAGCTTAAGCTCAATGCCGATCTTGTAGTGCTTTCCGCATGCGAAACCGGCTTGGGGAAGATCTATGCCGGTGAAGGCGTTGTCGGGCTTACACAGGCCTTCCTCATCGCGGGTGCCAACGGCGTCATCGCAACGCTCTGGCAGGTGAACGATATCGCATCGATGGAATTCATGAAGACGTTCTACACCTACGTCAAGAACGGCGTGCCGTATTCGACTGCGCTTACGCAGACGAAGCGAGATTTCATCAGCGGCAAGGCGGGCGGCGGGAAGTATAAAGCCCCGTTTTACTGGGCGCCGTTCGTGTATTACGGGAAGTAGAAGATAGCGATAATCAAAAGCGCATCTGTGTGATCAATGTGTATTATGCCATAGAATAAATTCGTCTAATTCCATACCGATATCTTCACGAATGATCTTTCTGAGAAGCCCTTTCGGCAGATCGGAATTGCCGTGCACCGCAACGGTCGTAGCCCTGCCATCGGGGTGACGAAGGCGGATATGCGAGCCTTTTTGACGTACTTCTTCAAATCCCATCAGGCGCAGTATTCGAAGTAAGTCGCGGGCGGAAAGCACCGGCAACTTAGGCATGTGTGGTCAGTTCCAGCTCTCGGAACCCTACGAACGTTGCCGATTCATCTGAAGGATAGTGCTCATCTTCGATGCAAACTTCAGCGGCTTCTCGTATATTTTTCAGCGCTTCGTCTATCGTTTTTCCATAACTATGGCATCCCTTCAATGTAGGGCAGCTTGCGATGTATACGCCATCCTCGTCGATCTCGATCAGTACAGGAATATGCAGCATTTTCTCCATATCTCATTACCTCGATGCAATGGTACCACAGAACCCATTCCAATGCAAGACATTGAAGCGATCGAATTTGGCCCCGCAGCGCGGGAAGACGGCGGGGGTTGGTAATACGTCCCTCTATCCATCGCATTGAATCCCTTTGTATTATTCCCTCTTGCTCCCCTTCCCCTCTCTCACTTCCCCGTGAGAGAGGGGAAGGGGCCGGGGGATGGGGTGAGTGTTTTAGGAATATCCCGCCATTTCCTCCGTATAAGAAAGGTGTCCGAAAAGACGATTTTCTCTGTATCCGACAACTTTTGTCGTTTCCGGCAGTATATTAGTCGCATGGAGGTGTACTATGGACTTCCTCCTGAAAGTGGTCGCTTTCTTCATCGCCGTCGTCCCGGTGGCGCTAATCGCCTTTTATGTCCGTCGGCGCAATATACACAAGATTTACAGTGATACCAGTATTTTCAAGGTTTTCGCTCTCGGCATGCTTATAGGATTCCCTATCGGCTTTGTGGAAGAATTTCTAGCCTGGGTAGTCGGCGGATACTTGGAATCAACAGCATTTTATATATATGAATCATATTTCATTGCCGGTTTTGTCGAAGAAACGTTCAAGATACTCGCCATTGCCTGGATAGTATATGACCGCAAGGATTTCAATCAGCGTATGGATGGAATTGTGTTCTGCGTAGTCGCCGCTCTAGGATTCTCTTTCCATGAGAACCTTGTTTACATGTTCCAATATTATCCCGAGCACTCGTTCTTTATCGCCATCCAACGGGCTATTCTATGCACCCCCGGGCATGCGCTCATGACCGGTATTGCCGGATATTTCGTAGCGGTGGCAAAGTACGAAGGCCGTGCACATCGGGCGTATGAAGATTTCTATGTCATAATCGGCTGGATATCCGCGATATTCCTTCACGGGACATGGAATTTCCTGTTAAGTCAATTCGGCGGATTGGAGATGTACGAAGGCGGCTGGGTTGTCTACGCACAATGGCTGCTCCTGCCCATCGAATTCCTCATCCTCCGCCATCTCATCAACAAATCCGTAGTACACGATGCGTCCCGTCCGGGAGCGGTGCGCGTAAAAAAGCAAGCGTTTACATTGCGCTGGATGATAATACCGCCGCTCGAATTCGCTCACAGGAAATTATCAAAGCTCGCCGGAACACCGCTGCCGGAAGAAGTGCGTCACTTCGATGCGCGTGCTGTCGTGCGCCCGGGCGTGTATATCAACAAAGGCGATATAGTCCTTCCGCGTCCCAGTCAGCGGATCGCTGTAACGAAGCGCGCATTCATCAATCGTACTTGAAGAACAAGGGGGCATGCCCCCTTGTTCTCTTGATCACGGATACCACCTATCCCTTCGCCCTTGCAAGCATTTCCGCCGCATGCGCACGCGATGTATCGGTTATCTCTTTCCCGGCTATCATACGCGCGACCTCGTTCACCCGTGCCTCATCGGAGAGGAGCTCTATGTTCGACACGGTACGCCCGTCCACGTCGGATTTCGATACCATGAAATGCGTATCCGCATGCGAGGCTATCTGCGCAAGATGCGTTATAACAAGCACCTGTTTCTTCTCGGCAAGCGCAGCAAGTTTCTCGCCGATGACCTCGGCGATGCGCCCGCCGACACCGACATCGATCTCGTCGAACACCATGGTGCCGGTAAAGTCGCCGTCGGCAAGCACCGTTTTCATCGCGAGCATGATGCGCGATATCTCGCCGCCGGAAGCTATCTTCCTGAGCGGTGCGGGCATACTCCCCTTGTTGGGCGCAATGAGGAATTCGACGGTGTCTACGCCTTCCGCTGAAGCTTTATATCGCGCGCCGTCCACCTCTATCACGCCTGCGTCGTCCTCTTCGCGCACCATCTCGACATCGAACACGGCGTTCTCCATGCCGAGGTCAGCTATCTCCGTGCGTATGCGTCCGACGAACGCATCCTTCGATGATCGGCGAAGTTCGGAAAGCTCAAGCGCAAGCGCGCTCGCTTCGCGCCGTTTGACCGCTATTTCCGCTTCGAGCTTTTTTATGTCCTCGTCGGAGAAGTCGATGAGCGAGAGCTTTTCCCCTGCCGATGCGCCGTAGGCTATCACCTCCGGTATCGTGCCGCCGTACTTCTTCTTGAGCGAGCTTATGAGAAAAAGCCGTTCGTTGAGCGCCTCTAGCCGCGCGGGATCGAATTTCACGCCGTTCTTAATCTCAGCGATAAGATCGCGCACGTCGCCGGTGCGATACGAGATGTCCTCGAGCATGGCGGCCGCTTCCGCGAAGCGCGCATCGTATTCCGAGAGCGGCTGCACGGCGGAGAGCGCTTTGCCGAGCATGGCAAGCGCGCTTTCATCGGAGCCGTATACCGCTTCATACGCGCCGGATATGCCGGAGGCTATCTTCTCGAAATTCGATAATTTATTTATCTCTTCGCGCACATCCGTCTCTTCGGTCGCCGTGAGCTTGGCGGCGCTTATCTCGTTCACCGCGTATTCAAGGAAGGAGCGTTCGCGCGCGAGCGCGGTGCGGTTCTCGACTATTTCCCGGTGACGGCGCACGAGCGATGTGAGCGCATTGAACGCGGTGCGGAAGCGTGACTTGAGATCGTTCGCGTTGATAAAGGTATCGTAAAAGTCGAGATGGAACGCAGTATGAAAGAGCGATTGATGCTCATGCTGCCCGTGTATATCGACGAGCACATCGCCTATTTCCTTGAGCTGCGACACCTTCACGCCCGTGTGATCGATGAAGGAACGGCTTTTCCCGTCCTTCGTTATCTCGCGTCGTATCGTGATCTCATCGTTCTCGGGCGTAATGCCCCATGCAGTGAGCTTCGGCATGATGACGGCTTTCGCATCGCGTATGTCAAAGACGCCGCTCACCGTAAGCCTGTCGGCGGCGGGGCCCACCGCGAGCGTGCTCCCTTTTTCGCCGGTGATGATCTCAAGCGCGCTTATGATGATGCTTTTGCCCGCGCCGGTCTCACCGGTGAGCACATTGTTCCCGCGGCCGAGCTTTATCCTGAGCTTGTCGATGAGGACGAAATTCCGTATTTCAAGTACGCTGAGCATTCATCGTCCCCAATTGAGCTTGTCCGTGAGTATCTGATAGAAGCTTAAGCGCTTCTGTTTGACGAGCATGAAGCTCGTGCGTGAGCGCGATATCGTTACCGTGTCGCCCGTGCGGAAATGTTCGCCGGGGAGCCCGTCGACCGATATGACCGTGTCCGGAGCGCCGGAGGCGAGCGATATGGATACCGTATCGTCACCGGCAATGACGAGCGGACGGAACGTGAGTGCGTGCGGTGCTATCGGCACGAGGACAAGGGCGTCCACGCGCGGATTGACGATCGGCCCGCCCGCGGAGAGCGCGTACGCGGTGGAACCGGTGGGGGAAGCGACGATGATGCCGTCCGCTTTTATCGGGGCTATGCCCCTTCCGCCGATGCTTACCGAGAACCGTGCAAGCTTCGGATAATGGCCTTTCGCGACCACCGCTTCGTTCACCGCCATCATTTTTCGATTGTGTCTCTTCGAACGCACCGAAACATCGAGCATGTGACGCGTCTCGATGATGTAATTCTTTTTTCTGCCGGTGAGAAGATCATGCAGCATTTCCATGCTTTCATCGACGGTATTCTCCGCCATGAAGCCGAGCGTGCCGTAATATACCGGCATTACGGGTACGCGATAAGGCGCTGCCATCCGAATGCCGGCAAGCAAGGTGCCGTCACCGCCCACCGTGATAAGAAGTTTCGCCCCCGATACGCCTTTTGCGGACGGCGTCTTTCGAGCATGCGCGATATCGAGCGCACAGATGCGCGCCTTCACATGCGACCGCGCGGCGACCGCAATGAGCGACGCGACGACCTTCTCATGCTCGCGCTTGCCGCTGTTGACGAGTATCACTATCGATGTGGCACGCATAATCTCCCCTGGCAGTAGGCGGATTATACAATAAGTCGGATGAAAAGGAAACATTCGCTGCCGGATCAATGGTGCTATTCAAAGAAGAAAAACCACGGGGCACCGAGATAGAAAAGAGATGGGAAATGGATCGATTAATAAGATATTCGAAACCACCATAGGCAGTATTTCTTATCCTCTCTATCTTTCTCTGTGATCATCTCTGTGGTTCGATCGATCTCTATCCGATTTTGTAGTATATGTAGCATTGTATAGCGGTATATACCTCCTCCGGGTGATATAAATTCGATCAACTGGTACCGGCGGTACCAAATGCTGTCCGCCGAATTGTGCTACAATCGCCGGATCAGAAAAGGGAGGGGTATATGAGAGCCCTATATTCACTGTTCTTTCTCGCTTGTACATTGCATGGCGCGGCGGTAACGGCATGGTTCGGGCCTTCGTCCGCTGCCGATACGAACGGTATTTACCGCAACCTTCTTTCGTTCATCGACACGGCGACGAACACCATACGCGGTGCCGTCCATGAACTTGACCTGGTATCGATAGCGGCGCGTTTTGCCGATGCAAGGAGGCGCGGTGTCGAGGTCGAACTGTGCTTTGAAACGAAGAACATGGAGGGCAGGTCACGGGCGGCGCTTGCCGTGCTCCGTGAATGCGGCGTCAGGATATTCCCCGACAAACGAAAGAGCGGGCTCATGCACAATAAATTCCTAGTCGCCGACGGCGTACGCGTGTGGACGGGCTCGGCGAATTTCACCTGCAATGACATGTTCCGCAATTACAATGACTGCCTGCGCATCGAATCAATGGATGTCGCCGCGTTCTATACCGACGAGGCCTTATCGATAAGCGATCCGGTGACGTTCCCGGCAGCACGCAGCCGCGAACGCTCGTTCACACTCGGGACCGAACGTATTGTCGTGCTCTTTTCTCCCGGCGGCGGCGTATCCTACCGCATCGGGGAGACGGTGCGTCGTGCGAACGATACGATACGCTTTCTTACCTTCGCCTTCTCATCGGAAGCTGTGTTGGGCGCCATAGCATACGCCGAGCGGCGCGGCGTGTCCGTGTTCGGCGTTTTCGATAATGTGTTCGAGAACCCGCTCGCGACGCGCTCGTGGAGAACGGTGCCGTTCCGTGAGCTTTCCGAACGCGCGGGCGCCGTCGTGCGCTACGATAATGAGGATGCGAAGATACATCACAAGACCATCATTTGTGATGCCGATACGGTGATAACCGGATCGTTCAATTTCTCGCTCAACGCCGAGCGCAACAACAATGAGAACGTGCTCATGATACGGTCGCGGCCGCTTGCCCAGGCGTATGCATCGCGGCACGCACTGCTCTTCAAGCGTTTCAACAAGCCTTCGCGTTCCGAGCAGTATCGATCGCTTTGTGAGACAACGATCGCGGGAGGGAAGAAGCCCGTCCCGTGGGAGGTATTCACCCACGAATGCGCTGTACGAACGGCCGGAACGCTCAAGAGCCGTATCACGAACGGCGTTTTTCACTGCATCATTCGGGAGATAGTGAGCGGTGATGTGATGCGCTGCGAGGTGAGCGGGCTCGATGAGTACGTCGTCGTACGGCTTGCCGGCATCGAAGCGCCGGCCGTCGATGCCGGTGCAGGCCAGTATCCGCAGGCGGCGTATGCGCGGGAGACGCTTGCGCTCATCGCGGCAGGGGAGACGGCGCGCGTTTCCATCGTGCGTGAGAACGGTTACTGTTCGTTCATAGCGGATGTGCGTACCCGTACGAACTATTCCCTTGCAGCGGCGATGGCATCATCGGGATGGGTGTTCACCGATACGAATGCATCGAGCATGGTGCGTGCTGCCGCATCCAATGCAAAGGAGAGGCGCATCGGTATATGGTCGGAACGTTTCGCACTTACCGAGACACCGGCCGAATTCCGCGAGCGATGCCATGCCGAACGTCGCGCTCGGGTGATAGCGCTCGATCGTGAATGCGATACGTCATTGACCGATGGCATCAAGACAGACATAGGCGTCAAGACCGCCGAAGGTGTCATTGGTAATCGTGCGACGCGGCGATACTATCTCCCATGGACGAGCGATCATGAACGCGTGGCGAAACGCATCTCCGAGAACAATATCGTGTATTTCGCGCATGAATCGAACGCGTTAGCCGCAGGATTCATCCGCGGTGGGAAATAGATCAGAGCATGCTCGCAGGGTCGACATCGATCTCAAGAAAGTTGCTCTTTTTCGCACGGAAGGTATCGCGTATATGCGTGATAAGACCGGACACCGCTTTCTGTGAGTCGGCTTTGAGTATCAGATGATAGCGGTGATATTTCTTGAGCTTTGAGAGCGGGCAGGGTACTGGGCCGAGCACATCGACGCCGCTGTACGTGTGTTCGGTACAGAGCGCGCGTATCCGTTGTGCGTCATCGGCAACGGCCGTTTCATCCTCGCCGCGTACGACAAGGCGCACGAGCCGCGAGAACGGCGGATAACGGAGCGCCTCACGAAGTTCTATCTCGGAGCGATAGAACGAGAGATAATCATGCGTGCGTGCGAAGCGTATCGCGCTGTGTTCGGGATTGTACGTCTGCACGATGACCTCACCCGGGCTTACCCCGCGGCCGCTCCTGCCGGACACCTGTGTGATGAGCGAAAAGGTGCGTTCGGATGCGCGGAAATCCGGGAAGTGAATTCCTGTGTCCGCCGAGAGCACGCCGACGAGGGTCACATCGGGGAAATGAAGTCCCTTGGCTATCATCTGCGTGCCGACGAGTATGTTCGTCTCCCCGCGGGCGAAATCCCCGAGTATGCGTTCATATGCACCGCGCAGTTTCGTCGATTCCTGGTCCATTCTCCCGATGCGCGCCTTGGGGAAAAGGAGCGCTATCTCTTCATGCACTTTCTCCGTCCCCGTGCCGGTCAACCGTACCGGCGATGCGCCGCATTCCGCGCAGGTGTCGGTGAAGTGCTTGCTATAGCCGCAGTAATGACAGAGAAGCTGCCGCCGCCCCTTGTGATAGGTGAGCGTTACACTGCAGTGCGGACAGCGCTCCGCCGTGCCGCAGGATGAACAGACAACGGTGGGTGAATAGCCCTTGCGGTTGAGGAAGAGTATCGCCTGCTTGCCTTGGTCAAGGGCGCCATGCACCGCTTCGACAAGGTCCTCGCTCATCGCGGGGAAGAGTTCCGCCTTTTTCGCCGTGCGCATATCGATGACGCGCACCGTCGGGAGCTCTATCCCCTCCGGGCGTTTGGTAAGCGTCAGGAGCGTAAGCCCCTCGCCTTTGCTCGCATGATGATACGTTTCTATCGACGGCGTCGCGCTCCCGAAAAGGACGGTCATCGATTCATGCTTCATCCGGTAGAACGCGATCTGCCGCGTGTGGAATCGCGGGCTTTCGGACGATTTATAGCTCGTTTCATGCTCCTCATCGATGATGATGATGCCCGGGTCCTTGAGCGGTGAGAATATCGCCGAGCGTGCGCCGATGACGATGGATATTTCGCCCGAGCGTATGCGCTGCCAGTAGGCGTATTTTTCCGTCTTCGCGAGACGGCTGTGGAGCACGGCTATCGGCGTGTCAAAGCGCCGCGTGAAACGTTCTATCGTCTGCGGTGTCAGCGATATCTCCGGTATCACGACGATGGCCTGACGGCCGAGGCGTATCGCCTCCGCAATGGCGCGGATATACACTTCGGTCTTGCCGCTCCCGGTTATGCCGTAGAGGAGGAATGCCTTCGCATCGTGCGCCGTAAGCGCTTCGGTGATCTTCGTAAGCGATGCATCCTGTTCATCGGTGAGCGTGAGCGCTCTCTCCGGTACACGCGGCTCATCGTGCACGGCGCGTATCCGTTTCGCCGGATCGCCTGCGGGGAGGGAGGCGAAGAGCGCCTCGCCGAAGGAGCAGTGATAGTACGATGCCATCCATCGGGCCATGGCAATGGCGCGTTCATCGCATATCGGACGATCATCAACGACGGAGATGATGTTCTTTATGCCGCGAATGCCGCCGTCGCTTTCGGATTCAGAAACGACTATCCCTTTGAGCGTGCGTTTCCCGAAGGGTGCGATGACACGACATCCATTGATCGCGTGAGCGACAGCATCCGGTTTGCGGTAGGTGAAAACGCCGTCGGCGGGGGTGTTTATCGCGACGGTAAGGTACATCGCCCGAAAGAACGCTATTCGGTCGCGCGATGGCGTTTTTTTTCTTCTTCCTGCTTCGTGGAACACTTGATGCAGCGAAGTGCGTAGGGGATCGCCTCAAGGCGGCTTTCCTCTATCTCGACCGTGCAGTCGATGCAGCTGCCGTATGATCCCTCGTCGATGCGCTTGAGCGCAGCGTTCAAGCGTTCGAGACGGTTCTTTTCGTTCTGTGAAAGCCCGACGAGAAGCTGCTTTTCATACGCCTGGAATGCGATATCGGCAATGTCGCCTTCTTCGGGTTCCTTGATGGCATTGTAGCTTTCATTCTCCTGCATGAGCTCCTCAAGCACCGCCTTTTTCTCGGTGAGAAGGATGTCCTTGAACTTTTTCTGGCTTTTCTGATTCATGCGTTTCTTCTCCGTTGCATGTCGTATTTCTAGCGCTTGATCTGGCCGAGCAGGCGCTTGAATTTCTCTCCGCTGACAAGGTCCACCGCATAGCGTTCCGATGCTTTCTGCGCCGCTTCCGTGAATCCGGCCGGGCCGAAATAGATGCCGCGGTCGGCACGATTGTCCTTCATGCGTGCGAGCAGTTCCCGAATATGGAGCTCGCCGATGGGGTTCGCCGATTTCACCGCCTCGATGACGTTCTCGAATATGGTCGTGCCGTCCTTGAAGGTGGTGTGGAATATTATCTTCTCGCCGTCGACGATCTCTTTGATGACACGGTGACCCATTTTTTCCGCGACCTTCATGAGCGTCGCCTTGAAATCGGAAAGCGGGAGCATGAGGAGCGAATCGAGCTCGTTGCCTACGCCCTTTATCTTTCCGAAATCCTTGAGCTTCTCCGGAACGTCCCGGAAATCAGGGTCTATGTTCGATATGCGGCGCCACAGGTCAAGCGCCTTATCGAGCTTGCCTTCGCGGGTGCGTACCTGTCCGAGTATGTACATCGCATCGAGCATATCATCGTTGCTGCCGCCCTTGGCGACCGCATCCTCGAGCATGGGAATGGCCGTAGTGAGATCGCCTATCTCGAAATTGGTGATGGCGGCTTTCAGACGCGCCCGCTGCGACCAGGCAGGGTTCTTCGCCGCCTGGTCGAAATAGCGCACCGCTTCGACGAATTTGCTTATGCCGCGCGCGGCAAGCCCCATGGTATAGGACATTTCTGCATCGGATGTGCCGAGCTCTATTGCACGGCTGAACACGGCGAGGGCTTCCGCGTGTTTTTCCATCGAGAAATATGCCATGCCGAGCGCGCGGGCGACGGTGCCGTTATGCGGGTCGAGCGAGAGCGCCTTCTTGAGCGCAACGCTCCCGGCGGCGTAATCGCCTTTCGCGAGCGTAAGCTCGGCGAGCTTCACCTGTACCGCAGAGCTGTCCGGCTTGAGCTTCGCCATGGCCTTGATCTCGCGTTCCGCGGCATCGATCTCTTCGCGTTTGAGATATATCTCTGCGAGACGGGTACGCACATCGAATTCACGGTACACTTCGGAGTATACTTTCTTTACGAGCAGATCGGTGTACAGGCGTATCGCCTTATCGAAGAAACGTTTCGCTTCATAGGTGCGCGCAAGGTACCAGCGGCTGTCGGGGTTCGCCGATGGTGAGCGCGAGAGCTTTTCAAGAATGACAAGGGCGGCATCGTAATTGGCGCGGTTGAAAAATCCGACGGCCTTCTGGTACCCGCCGCCGTAACTGGAGATGACGAGGGATATGACGATGATGCCGATGCCGACAATTATGCTCGCAAATACGATCGCGACCGTCATCTCGCCCTCCGCCGATGCCGTTGGGCATCGTTTCTTTTACCCATCGCATTCTGAACGCAATGCCATAGGCGGGATACATTCTACGTCGGGCATCTTCCTTTGTCAAGGTGAATGCCGGGAAATATGGGGAATACGGGGGAAAGAGGGTTTTTCATCGGATGAAGCATCGGTCATCGATTCGCTGCGTATCGTTCTTCCATAATATGAATGATCGCTTCATAATTGCCGAGTGTCCGCTGCGGCAGGGCCCTGCCGTATGGGCAGGCGGAGGGCATGAGCACGAAGCGGCTGTCGAGCGTATCTCCTTCATCAAGGGCGGCATGTACCTTCGGTATGAATTCATCCCGGCGGAGCGTTTCCATATCGCTCACCTCGAGATTACCGAAGAGCGTCATTGACGGATACCGTTTTCGCACCGCTGCAAGTGAAACATCGCCCTGGGGCGGGGGCTCTATCGGATCGAGCGCGTCGGCCCCGGTAGCTGCGATATGATGGAGCACGTTGGCGAGATTGCCGTGCGAGTGTATGCGTGCGATGCCGCCGGTCTCCTGTATCAGGCGTACTATCTCCGTATCGTATCCGGTGACATAGTCGCGAAACAATGACGGCGGGAGATACGGCTCCGACGCATATTCCGGACCGTAGATGCGCCAGAGTCTGCCGGGAAGAGCACGGACCGTCGCCGCAATACGGGGGTAGATCATGCGTGCGCATCGGTCAAGGAGCGAGCGGAAAAGCGAGGGTTCCGTCATCGCGATGACGGTATATTCGTCCATGGGGAAAAGCGCCGCCGCCATGCAGAGCGGGTCCGCCGTATTGAGCATCACGATGCCGCTGTCGCCGAGCGACTTCTCCATTGCGAGAACAGGTGCGATGTCAGGGGTGCCGTCGATCGGGGACTCCGGCAGGGAGAGATATGCCTTGAGGTCATCGACGTTCTTAAGGAGATGTTCGGTCACCCATACCGTATCGATGTCCTTGTGCCGCCGCGACGACTCCGTGAGCACGCGTCCGTCCGTGCGTATCGTTTTTGTCGCAAGACGCTCATCGCCCTCGATGCGTACATCCACGGTCGTGCGTTCCGCGAGCGGATCGTGCGATGTGCCGCGCATGGCGACAGAAGCGTTGACGATGCGGTCGCTTTTCTCCCTGGTCAGTGCAAGGAGCGGCTTCCATGACGGATCGGAATAGATATTGAACGCATCCGTGTCATGCTCGTTCTGAGTAAGGCCGTTTATCTCATAGAAGCATACGGGCGGGCGGTCGACCTCTTGCCCGCGAATGGTTCGTTCGAGCCGTTCTTTTCGTGTCATTGTACCGCACATGGCATCGCTCCTTCTCTTTTGTCCGCAGGCATAGTATACTACGCACAGTATGAACGGGCTTTGGCAGAACGTGGCATCTGTTTCGCATTTTTTTGCATGCCGGGGAGCATCATGACATCGACCTTCGCGCCGTGTCCCATCGAACGCATCACCGGCGTATGGAAATTCCATCGGCCTTCCCTGCGCGTGAGCGAGGCGCGTTCACTCCCGGGGCATCTCGTCCATTTCATCGCATCCGGCGGGTATGAACTCACCGTGAGCGGACGCACACGCGATGTATCGGCGGGCATGGTCATCTATTACCATGATTCGGAGAACGTGCTCTGGCGCGGCAAACGTTCGGCGGTGACGTTCTATTCCGTGGGCTTTTTGGCGGACATCATGCCGCCGCCGCCGGAACGGCGCATCATGTCCCTGCCGTCGCTCAAACGCGACTTCGCATCGCTCTACCGGCATTCGCTTCTCCCCGAAGGCAATGAAAGGATATTCCTTCTCTATGCCGGTCTTTCACGGATATTGGCCGGTATCGCCCGCGGCAATGCGCATACGGTCATCGCACGCGATAATGAATGGTGGGCGGTGGAGAACCGCATCCGCGGGGAGAAGCGCTATCGCATGAGCGTTCCGGAGATACTGGGGCATTATGCGAAAAGCTATGCTACGCTCAACCGCGCCTGCCGGAAAGCGACGGGGCGATCGATAGCGAAAAGGCTCAGGGAGCTCTGTCTCGAAGAGGCGAAAGGCCTTCTCGCGTACTCGGCCCTGTCGGTCACGGAGATAGCCGATCATCTCGGGTACTCGGGGATACATGAATTTTCAAGGGATTTCAAGCGGCATTGCGGTGTGCCTCCCACACGGTATGCTTCGGGGGCGGTAAAGCGGCGTTTCAGTTCATAGCGTCTTGTGTCGATAATAATGATGAGTTCTATCATATTAATACGTATCGGACCGAATAACCGGTAACACTATGTGGGTCGTACTGCTCGTAGCACTCGTTCTCGCCGTATCCTATTGGGCGATGATAATGTATCAGGGGTATATCTTTCCCCGGAAGGTGAAAGCCATACGCGAGCTCATCGACAGTCAGCGGTACGCGGAAGCGAAGGCCGCCGTCGATAAACTCCCCGCATCGCAGCGCGACGACCCCATGGCGAAGTGGCTTCTTGCGCAGGCGAACATCGCCGAGGGGCAGTACATACTCGCGATGGTGGCGCTGCAGGATATCTTGAAGCGCCGCCGCTATACGGCCGACCTCAAGGAGTATCAGATCCATGAGGGGCTCGCCTACTGCTATGAGAAGACGGGACGCCTTAAGGAATCGATACTCGAGCTCCAGTTCGCGGTGCATCTGAAGCCCGACCATTTCGATTCGCTGTACACGCTCGGCAAACTGTATTTTGAACAGCGCAATTATCAGATAGCCGAGTCGTATCTCTCCCGCGCCATCAAGATCAATTCGCGCAATCCCCACATCTACTTCCTGCTCGGCACCATCGCCGCGGCGCAGAAGGACATCAAGCGCGGCATCGATATGTTCACGATGTGCACCGTGCTCGATCCTAATTTCTACAAGGCGCACAAAGAGCTCGGGCGCCTCTATTACGATCTGAAGGATTTCGTCCGCGCGCAGAAGAATTTCACCATCGCGAAGGCGAACGCCGAGTGCTATCGGGAATCGATCATCTACGAAGGCCTGTCGCTCTTCGGCATGCATGAATTCGAGGGCGCGTCCGAGGTGTTGAAGGAAGCCCTTGCTACGATACCGGAGAACGACCGGTTCTATCTCACCGTGCTCGAGTCGCTCGCCGAGTGCTATCTTAAGCTTCGCAATGTCAACGAGGTGCGCATCATCTGGGAGAGCATATTGAAGGTCAGTCCCATTCACCCGGAGGCGAAAGGGCGCATGGCGCTGTTCCGTCATATATTCAACAGCAATCGCCTCGCATCGTTCTTCTCGCTCCCGGACGAAAAATACGAGATGTTCGTCCGCCGTTTTCTTGAGCAGCATGAATTCTATGTCGAGGCGCTCGAGGTGAGGAGCGGCGACGAGATCATCGTGCAATGTCAGAAGAACAAGATGGGGCAGATGAAATTCGCCTTCATCCTGCTCTTTACGAGAAAGCCCAAGCAGATATCCGTGGAGGAGGAATTGCGCGAGCTTTTCATCCTCATCAAGAACCGCCATGCAACGCAGGCGTATGTCATCACCCCGTTCGATTTTCACGAGGAGTGCTTTCAGTTCATCACATCCCGTCCGGTGGAGCTTATCACCGGTGAGCGTTTTGCCGCCGCACTTGACGGGGAGGATATCTTCTGAGCGCTCGCGTTCCCGTCATCACCGTGCACGCCATCGTCAGCAGGGAAGGGGCGCAGTCCGCGGAAACATCGCTCGCGGAGCTTTCGCTCCTTGTCGACACGCTCGGCATGAACGCGGTGGAAAAGAGAACGCCCCGCGTGCAGCGCATACACCCCAAACATTATCTCGGTGCCGGACAGATCGAGGCCATTGCCGCCCGTGCGCGTGAGGTCAACGCGGCAGCGGTCGTGTTCAATAACGAACTCTCCCCGTCGCAGCGGCTCAATCTTGAGGATATGTTCGAGCTCGCCGTGCTTACGCGTACCGATGTCATCCTCCGGATATTCTCCATGCGTGCACGGACGAACATTGCGAAGCTGCAGGTGGAGCTTGCGCGGCTTACGTTCGAGTACCCGCGGCTTAAGGGCACATGGTCCACCATGTCGCACACCGATGCGGTGACGGGAAAGCTCGGCGGCCCCGGGGAGACAAAGCTCGAATATGACCGCCGTCATGCCCGCGAGCGAATGCATGCGATACGGCGTGATCTTGCGCGTGCCGTGAAGAACATGGCGACCGGGCGTAAATCAAGAAAGGACGCGTTCACCTGCGCCCTTGTCGGCTACACCAATGCGGGAAAAAGCACGCTGTTTAACGCGCTATGCAATGAAAGCGCCTATGTGGAGGACAAGCTCTTCGCAACGCTCGATACATCGACGAGAAAGCTCTATCTCGGGGACGATGTGCGCCTCGATGTGGTGGTGAGCGATACCGTCGGCTTCATTGCAGATCTTCCGCACCTGCTTGTGGAATCGTTCACGTCCACACTGGCCGAGGTGAGGGATGCCGATCTTCTCGTGCATGTGGTCGATGCGGAAAAAGAAGCGGTGGACCGCGATATGCGGAGCGTTGAAGCGGTACTTGCCGAGATAGGCGCACACGACATCCCGCGGCTTGTCGTATTCAACAAATGCGACCGTATCGATGAGTACCGAAGCGCGATACTTCGCACGGCGAACCCTGAAGCGCTGCGGGTGAGCGCGCGTATGCGGACGGGTATCGACGAATTGAAAGAAAAGATAAAGGGCATTATACTGTCATCCGAATCGGGAACGCGCGCTGCGCTCCGGGGGAATATCGTATGATGATAAAGCCACTACGCCTGCCATTCCTGGTGAAGGCCGCCGATGCGGTGAACCCGTACATCGTCATGGTGTCCATCGCGGGGCTGATCCTTGAGTTCACACCGCTTAAGACCGTGCTTGTTTCCGGGGTGCCGGTGCTTATCATGGTCAACCACGTTATCGACATCATCTTCGTCCTCGATTTCGTTGTCCGCATGGCGACGCTCCCGATCAGGCAGTATTTCTTCAAAGGCTACGGATGGATAGACCTTCTTGCAAGTATTCCCGGTATCGCGCTTATTTTCCAGGGTGCGATGTCGTTTTTTGCGACCTTTAAGGTCACCCGCATAGGGCGTTTCTTCAAGATAATCCGCCTGCTCAGGTTCCTGCGCATATTCAGCTTTCTCAACCGGATGAAAGGCGACAGTGCGTTCGTGCAAGAACGCATCATGAAGATAGGCGTATCCATCGTCCTCGTCTTCATCGTCGGCATTGCGCTTACCGACCACTTCACCTATGAGCATCTCATCGACCTGCGCGTATCGGCGGTGCAGCAGAAGAACGAGGCGTTCAACCGCGATGTCGGCATGACGCGCATGTTCTACGGGCAGAAGGTGCTTTTCTATACCGAGGACGGAGCCGTGTACAGCCGCGATGGATCGGCCGTCACCGATCAGAAGGAGATAGAGCATCTTTTCCACCGGGTGCACGGTGAGATAGAGTGGAATGTCGTTGTGCCGCTCTCGTCGTCGTCATTCATCGCTGCGCCGCATGTGAAGCTCCCCCTCACGTCCATTGTCATCACTTCCAACGACCTCATGTTCAAGCACGATGTTATCATGCTCATCCTCATCGCAACGCTCGTGGGCATACTCCTTGTCATCATCATGTACATGGGTTATATTTTTGCGCATGATATGCGGCATGTGCATCTTATCATCGATTCCATCGACGCCAACGACTACATGCTCCTCGAAGAGGAGGCGCGCGGGCTTTCGCCCGACGGGTCGCTTGCGGTCATCGAAGGCGAGGATGAGATACGCAGCCTTGTGAAGATGACGGCGAAACTCGCCCGTCTTTCCGAGGCTTCCCCATCGGCCGCCGGAACGGAAATTGAGAGCGGCACGCTCCATGGTGTGGATGCGGATACGGTCCGTCGTCTTGTCGATGAGGCGCTCGCAGGCAAGGTGATCGCCGATGCGGATACGCTCGCCGCGATGACGAAGGCCGCCGCCGTCGACGCGGTCACGGTGAGCACGAAGACCATCGCCGCGTATATCAAGAAACATATCGGCAGGTGAGCCGCCCATGAGCGTGGAAAAGATAATACGCCGCGAAGAGCTCGCGCCGCTCCTTGCTGCGGTTCGCCGCGAGGGGAAACGGGTCGTGTTCACCAACGGCTGTTTCGACATACTCCATCGCGGCCATGTGGATTATCTCGCCGAGGCCCGCTCGCTCGGGGAATTGCTTGTCGTCGCGCTTAATGACGATGCATCGGTGGTGCGTTTGAAAGGGCCGACGCGGCCGGTCAATAAACTTGCCGACAGGATGGCGGTGATCGCCGCGCTTGAATCGGTGCGCTTTGTGACCTGGTTCACCGAGGACACGCCGATAGAGACTTTATCGCTCCTTAAGCCCGACATTCATGTGAAGGGCGGGGACTACAAACCGGAAACACTTCCCGAATATGCGACGGTCACCGCCTACGGCGGACGCGTGAAAACGGTGAGCTTCCGCGACGGGTATTCGACGACGGCGATGATCGAGCGAGCAAAAAAGCCTTAACGTATTCGTTCCCACTACGTACCGCAATTAAGGGTGTTGCCACAATCGTTTTAAATATTTCCTGCCGATAGAACACTCACCCATCCCCCGCCGCGAAATACGCGGCACCCCCTTCCCTCTCTCACAGGGAAGTGAGAGGGGGAAGGGGGGTAAGATTACATTTTTGGATATATCATGTTGACAAGAGAGTCTACCATGCGTGCACGGTACTTACGTGCAAACAAATTTGCACCGGGTTGATGTTGTGGAATAACTCCGTGGCAAAAGGGTTATGGATTGAAATTCAGTCGGTAGCATGCGCTTCGATATCATATTTCATCTTCTCCCCTTCCCCTCTCTCACATTTCCGTGAGAGAGGGGAAGGGGCCCGGGGGATGGGGTGAGTGTATATCGTGCTGAGAATCGCATTATGCAGATCTGAGGCTGTATTGACATCCGTGATGCAAAGCCGCTCTACCCGGCCAGCACTTCCGTCAGCGCCAGTTCGTTCTTGAACGAACGAATATCCGTATCCGCGTCGATGCACAGACATTCTATCCCCGCCATTTCTGCAAGATCAATGAGATGCTCCATCGTAAGCGCGCGGCTGTATACCGTATGATGCGCGCCGCCGGCGAGTATCCATGCCTGTGCCGCCGTCGGGAGATTCGGATGCGGCTTCCACAGGGCGCGAGCGACCGGCAGCTTCGGCATTTCCTGCGAAGGCAATACCGTCGCTACGGCGTTCAGTATGAGACGGAATCGGTTCCCCATATCGATGAGCGATGCGTTGAGCGCTTCGCCCGCCGCTGCGGTGAATATCAATCGCACAGGGTCGGCCTTGCCGCCGATACCGAGGGGATGTATCGAAAGCGATGGCTTCGCGGTCGCTATCGAGGGACATACCTCGAGCATATGCGCACCGAGTACCATGCCGCTCCCGTCCAGATGATACGTATAATCCTCCATGAACGATGTGCCGCCGAAAAGCCCTTCGTCCATCACCTTTAACGCGGCGAGCAGCGCTGCAGTTTTCCAATCGCCCTCGGCACCGAAACCGAATCCGTCGGCCATGAGGCGCTGCACGGCAAGTCCGGGAAGCTGACCAAGCCCGTACAGGTCCTCGAATGTCGTCGTGAACGCGGAAAATCCCCCGCGCGTAAGAAATGCCCGCATACCGGCCTCGATGCGTGCCGCTTCCTTGAGCGACGCATGTTTCGCGCCCGACGGAAGTAATGCCGGCTCCACATCATAGTCTGCCTGATATTCATCGATGAGCTTTTTTATATCCGCATCCGATACCGCCTGTATCGTGGCCGCGAGATCACCTATGCCGAAGCCGTTGACGGATACACCGAGCTTCATCTGCGCTTCCACCTTGTCCCCTTCGGTGACGGCTACCTCGCGCATATTATCGCCGAAGCGTGCCACCTTCATCGTGCGAAGCGCATTGTATCCCGCTGCGGCGCGAGACCAGACGGCGAGTTCATGCACGACGCGGGGGTCCTTCCAGAAACCGACGACGACCTTCCGCCGCTTTTTCATGCGTGTGCAGAGAAAGCCGAATTCTCGGTCGCCGTGGGCGGCCTGGTTCAGGTTCATGAAATCCATATCGATGGTCGACCAGGGAATATCGCGATTATACTGCGTATGAAGATGTACGAACGGTTTATTGAGGCGTGAAAGCCCTGCTATCCACATCTTCGCCGGCGAGAATGTATGCATCCAGAAGATGAGGCCGATGCATTCCGCTGCACTGTTCGCCTCGACAAGAACACGCTCGATCTCCGAAGCGGTCGTCACCACCTGTTTGAAGACAATTGACACGGGTATCTCTTTCTCTGCCGCGAGCGAATCGGCTATCTCCTTTGCGTTCTTCGCCACCTGACGGAGCGTCTCAGCCCCGTAGAGATGCTGGCTGCCGGTGACGAACCAGACCTGTTTTTCTTTCAGTGCGTTCATGATGACTCCTCGTTAATGCTATGATAGTGCGGCGTTACGCTATTCGCCCTGGCCGTAGTATGCGTTCCTGCCGTGCTTTCGGTTGAAATGTTTCTCGATAAGCGTGCGCTTAATGCTGCCGGCGCGCGGGTCGACTGTGCAGGTTATCGATGCCATTTTCGCGAGCTCTTCGAGTATGACGCTGTTGTATGCCGCTTTCATCGCCGTAGCGCCCCAGGTGAACGGCCCATGCCCGGCGACGAGCACCATCGGTGTTTCATTCGGATCTTTCTTTTTAAATGCAGCGACTATCTGATTACCTGTTTCTTCTTCATAATCTTTTTTGATCTGCGCGTCGGATATCATCGCCGTGCACGGCACTTCGCCGGGAAGATGATCGGCATGCGTTGTGCCGAAGCAGGGAATGGATCTCATCGCCTGCGCCCATGCTGTGGCATAGGTGGAATGCGTATGCACGATGCCGCCGATGTCCGCGAACGCGCGGTAGAGGACGAGATGGGTCTTCATATCCGACGAGGGACGATGCTTCCCCTCGATAACGTTCCCGCTGATATCGAGCACCACCATATCCTTCCAGGTGAGATCGGCGTAATCAACGCCGGAGGGTTTTATCGCAATGACGCCGCGCTTCCTATCGGCAGCGCTTGCATTGCCGAAGGTGTACAGGACGAGGCCGCGTTCGGGGAGCTCGCAATTCGCCTCGTATGCTTCGCGTTTCAATTCTTTATAAGCAGGCATGGATCACCTCGTCCGGCTTTCCACGAATTCTCCGAGCTTCGTGTACTTTTCATAGAGCGCGCGATACGCCTCGGTGCGTTTCGCGTCGGGCTTGTATTCCTTCGAGAAACCGCCTCCCATTGCACGCTGCGCATCATCCACCGTTCGGTACAATCCTGCCGCGACAGCAGCGAACATAGAGGCGCCGAGCGCGCAGGCCTGATCGGACTGAGCCACTTTGATGGGGCGCCCGAGCACATCGCATACTGTCTGCATGACGAATGATGATTTCTTAGCAATGCCGCCCAGCGCGATGACGCTTTTTATCGGCACGCCCTCCGCCTCAAAGCGATCGACTATCTTTTTCGCACCGAAGGCGGTTGCTTCAACGAGCGCGCGGAATATCATCGGCGCATCCGTGCCGAGAGTAAGGCCCGTAACAGCGCCGGTAAGAAGCTGATCCGCATCAGGCGTACGGCGGCCGTTGAGCCAATCAAGCGCAACAAGACCGGTATCACCGACAGGCATCTTCTCCGCTGATCTTGACAGCTCGACGATGAGCGCATCCGATACCTCATCGATGATCTTCGCTTTTGCTTTTTTCGAGAGCGACTTCGATCTGCCGAGAATGGTCTGTGTCGGCCACAGCAGCAGTTTCTTGAACCATGCATACACATCGCCGAACGCGCTCTGTCCCGCTTCCATGCCGAGCATGCCGGGGATTATCGAGCCGTCGACCTGCCCGCAAATGCCTTTGATGAGCTTTCCGCCGACTTCCGCATTCGGTGCGATGAGCATATCGCAGGTCGATGTCCCCATCACCTTCGAGAGCGTGTACGGTCCTATCATCCCGCCGACGGCGCCCATATGCGCGTCGAATGCACCGACGGAAACGGGAATGCCGACGGGAAGACCGAGCTTTGCAGCCCATTCGGGCGTGAGCGTTCCCGCAGATACATCGGATGTATAGGTGTCGGTGAAAAGCCGTTTGCGTATCCCGGCAAGGAGCGGATCGAGCGCAGCAAGGAATTCCTCCGACGGCAATCCGCCGAAATCCGCGTGCCACATCGCCTTGTGTCCCGCGGCGCAGCGGCTTCGCTTGAGCGTGAGCGGGTCCGTATTGCCGGTGAGGAGCGCCGGGAGCCAGTCGCAATGCTCGACCCATGAGAACGCCGCTTCACGGACCTTCGCATCGGCGCGGAGCACATGGAGTATTTTTGAGAAGAACCATTCCGATGAGTAGATGCCGCCGGAATATTTCGTGTGATCGATGCTCCACTTTTTTGCGAGCGCATTGATCTCTTCTGCCTCTTTCACCGCGGTGTGATCCTTCCAGAGCACGAACATCGCATTGGGGTTTTCCGCAAATGCGTTGGTAAGGGCAAGCGGTGTGCCGCTCTTGTCCACCGCTACCGGCGTTGATCCGGTTGTGTCGACAGCCATGCCGCGTATCGAGCGGACGGCCGATGTACCTGCACGCTTTGCTGCACCTTTCACCGCAGCAATGAGTCCCTCGATGTAGTCGAGCGGATGCTGACGGAACTGATTCTTCGCCGGCGCACAATACTTTCCCTGCTTCCATCGTTTGTAGTACGACACGGCGCTCCCGAGCTCTTTCCCGGTCCGGGCATCGCAGATGACCGCTCGGACAGAATCGCTTCCGTAATCAACACCGAGTACACGATCCTTCACAGCCATGGCTGTCTCCTTATGCCCGGTAATAGCGGACATTCTCTTTCGTGATGATATCGAGCGGCATGAGCATGCGGTCGGCTTCCGGCGGGGTTTTCAGCGCCACGCTCCGGTACAGCAGGGTGAGGCCGTTGCGCACCTGCACATCGGGCTTCTGATCTATGATGAAGTCGATCATACCGGTCTCGACATGCATGCGGTTGACCTCGGTAAGATCATACCCGATAAAGGTCCGTTCCCTTTTTCCGCCGGCAGCCGCAGCATAGGTTGCGAAGCGGTGGACATCGGCGCTTGCTACAAAGAATCCTTTCGCATCCGGGTGTCGCAGGAAAAGGGCTTTGACCGCCGCATCGTCCTCTGCGTTCCCGTCAAGCGGCTCGACGATGATACGGGATGGGCCGCCCATGCGGTCGGCAAAGCCGCGTATGCGGTCGGAAATATGATGGTCGTCGGCCACCGGTTGAACGGCAACGATCTCTCCGTCTCCGGCCGCCAGGGACATGAGCTTGCCGGAAAGAACGCCGCTCTGATAGGAGTCCTGCCCGATGAACGCGATGGGGCTTACATCCGGGATATACGAATCGAATAACACGACAGGTATGCGCGACATGATATCGGTAAGCAGCGGTATGCCGGCGGAGGGATCTACAACGGCGGCGAGAAGCCCGTCAGGACATTCCTCCGCTGCAGAGCGCATCGCCTTCTCGAACGATGTGCGCGAATAACGGTCGTATCGGAATGCAGCCGTCGATACAGAGAAGGGCGCAAATTCCTTCCCGGCATCCAGAAGCCCCCGATCGGCGAGTTTCCAGTAGCCGCCGTTCTGCGCCGAACGCGGCATGACGACGCCGAACCGGAGCTTCTTCGCGAGCGAAAGGTTTCGCGCGAAGATGTTCGGCTGATAATCCATCTCTTTCGCGGCTTTCATTACTTTCACGATGGTCGATTTCGCCGCCCGCCCGCGTTTGTGGAGGACGCGGTCAACCGTACCGATCGACACCCGTGCGCGGCGTGCTATGTCTTTTACCGTAACATTCGGCATTTTTCACTCAAATAATGCGTTAACGTACACGCATAATATATGCGCATACGCATGTATTGTCAAGCAGGTATGCATGCGGGGTCTGCTTGCTGTTTCTCCTGCTCTTGCTATAATCCGGGGCATGAAAAACATCGTAGTGACCAAAGCGTTCGGCCTCGCATACTGTTTTGCCGCATATATGTGCGCTGGCGTGCTTATCGTACTTATTTCTCCTGTACTTCACGGTTTGCATCCGCTACTTGCCGTTCTCATTGCCGACTGCGCTGCCATGCTTGTTGTGTTCCTCTTTTCGGTCTTTTCCGACAACTCGAGCGTATACGACCCGTACTGGAGCATTATCCCGATACCGATCGCACTGTATTTTGCCCTTGTTCTTGATGCGCCGCTCTGGCGTATTATCCTTATCGCCGGTATAGTGTCGATCTGGGGGCTCAGGCTTACCGGGAATTGGATACGGAGATGGAAGGGATTATCACACGAGGATTGGCGGTACGCCGATTTCCGGCAAAGCTCCGGGCGATGGTATTGGCTGGTGAGCCTCCTCGGCATTCATGGTTTTCCCACGCTCATCGTATTTGCCGGGTGTCTTTCGCTCTTCGCGGCATTCGCGTCATCTGCCCCGTTCGGCGTGTTCGATATCCTCGGTGCGTTCGTTGCCATCGCTGCCGTCGTGATCGAAGCGGTTTCCGATGAAGTGCTTTCGCGATCGATACGCACGGGTAAAAAAGGCGCGCTCTGCGAACACGGGCTCTGGAGATATGCACGTCATCCGAACTATTTCGGCGAAGTGCTGTTCTGGTGGGGGCTGTGGCTTTTCTCGCTCGCTCGTTTCCCGGAATATTGGTGGACCAGTGTCGGCCCCGTTGCGATGACGCTTCTGTTCGTCTTTATCAGCGTTCCGATGATAGACCGTCATATGGCGAAACGCCCGGGGTATGCACGGCGAATGAAGCTGTCGCCGCTCGTGCCGCTGCCGCGTCGCTGAATTGATGCAGCGAACACGATCAGCAATAAAAACGGGACCGCACCCGATCTCACGAGCGTTCATTGATACGCTCCCTGTCATGTTCGGCTATATCCCCGTCGGGATGACGTTCGGATTTCTCCTCGTAAAAGCAGGGCTTGTCTGGTACGCGGCGCTTATCATGAGCGTGTTCGTATTTTCCGGCGCGACGCAATTCCTCATGCTGTCATTCATCGCTGCGGGCACCCCGCTCCCCATGGCGCTCTTTACCATGCTCCTGCTCAATCTGCGGCATGCCTTCTTCGGCCTATCTCTTCTGAGGAAATACGGCGGCACGGGCATGCTGAAGCCGTACCTGATATTTGCCCTCACCGATGAAACGTATGCCCTTGCCGCAAGCGCTCTGCCGAATGAGTCCATCCGCAAGCGATATTTTTTCTTCATATCGATCTTCGATCATCTCTACTGGATCATCGGGTCTGCTGTCGGTGCGCTCATCGGTGCTGCCGTTCATGTAGAACTTGCCGGACTTGATTTTGCACTTGCGGCGCTTTTCACCGTACTCGTGATCGAACAATGGAAGGCGGTGCGCCGATTGACACCGTTCATCGTCGCTGCCGTTTCCGGGATACTCTCGCTTCTGTTCATTCCGCACGCATATATGCTCCTGGCGGCGATCGTCGCCGGCGTGATCATACTTCTCGTGCTGAGGCCGCGCAACACATGAGCATCGATATCATCATGCTTATCGCCGGAACAGCCGTCATCGTGTTCGCGACACGGCTTGCACCGTTCCTTATATTCCGCTCGGGTAAAATGCCAACGCTGCTCGTCTATCTTGAAACAGTGATACCCCCGCTCGTGCTCACCATCCTCGTCATATACTGTCTGAAGGATGTTCGCTGGGCCCTGTTCCCGTACGGCGCGCCGGAAATACTCGCGCTCACTGTCGTCGCAGGTGTACATCTGCTCCTTCGCAACGCCTTCGTGAGCATTGTCGGGGGAACGGCGGTCTACCTTGTACTGCTTCATCTGATATTCCGCACCGCATAACAGCGTTCGCACATGTCCCCATATTGTGTTAACGATGGATCGAAACTATAATCCGGTCATGCGCGTGATGAACAAACAGAGTGCAAAGCGGGATAGGCCGCTGCGGGACCGTATCGCCGTCATCAACATGTTCGCCTCGTGGGCGAATTCGCTCGCCGCCGAATACTGGATAAAGACGATATCCGGCATACAGGATATAGCGGTGAGTGAAGGGACCGTTATCGATTTTATCGATCGCGACATGTTCGACCGACGCATTGTATCGAGGATGCACCGGATGTATGACGGCATCATCGCTGCGATCCCGGCGGGCAATGCCGCGCAGACACTATGGAACGCCGTATCCGAACGACTGCCGTCGGTGGCGGTCATGTCCATGCCGCGAAAGGAACCGCGCGCATTCGTCGGTACTGATGACGCGCTCGCGATACGGAAGGTGATGTCGCATTGTGCCGAAGAAGGACATCGATCGTTCGTCTATGCCGGGCTTGACAGAGAATCATATGCGGCGATACGAAAGCAGGCGTTCCTGAACTCCCTCCCGAAAAACGCCGCGGGAAGGACGGTCAATTACCGTCATCTCTATGAAAAGCACGGACCGTATGCCCCCGATCGTGCGGCCGAGGCGCTTCTCGACGATATTCGCGCTCGCCCTGTCGATGCTGTTGTTTTCGAATCGGATTTTTTCGCATCACGCTTCATCAAGCATGCCGACCGCAGCGGGCTGTCAATACCGCGGGACATCGCTGTTGCCGGCTTCAACGACATGCCGGAACGTCCCCTGCCGGTCGCGCTTACGACGATACGCCATGACGGCATTTCCATCGGACGTACGGCTGCGCGCATGCTTTTTGCGCAGATACGCGGCAACGGCGGGACCGGGACTGCGCTCATCGAACCTGCGCTCATCATACGCCGTTCATCGCTTAAGAATTCCCTCGGCGGCGAGAGCGGCGATGCGTTCAAACACTTTGTCGAGGCACGCATACGCGAGTGGCATCCCTATCCCGAAATGATTCGTTCGCTTCCTTCAACGATCGGTATCTCCCGCACACAGTTCTCACGACGCTTCTCTCACGTGTTCGGGAAAAGTTTTGTCGCCTACGTGAACGACGTGCGCATTGCTTCAGCGGCACGATCGCTTGCCGGTTCGGATGAAGGCATTACCTCGATAGCAATGAATACGGGTTTCAATAATCATACGAATTTCATGAAATTTTTCCGACGATCGTACGGCTGCACGCCGGGCGAATACCGGATGCGTGAACGCACAAAAGTTGCATCGAAGGAACATCACAATAGTTAGAGCCTATCGCCAGTCGATCTGTTATATTATCACGGAGGTAATGAACATGAAATGGAGCATCATTATGGCTATCCTATCGGCAGCGGCTTACGCACAGACCGTCGCATCGTTCGACTTTTCCGGCGAAAAGGGTGCCGACGGCTGGGGAAAAACAAAGCAGGCAAGCATCGAAACATCGGAAGGATCCCTGCGGTATACCGGCAGCGGCTGGGACGCGAAGATGTATCGCTCCGTAAGGCTTGAGAAAGGGAATTACACGATATCCGGCCGCGCTCGCGGAACGACGGTACTCCAGCTCAGGCGTACGTGGGACGCGAAAGAAAAAGCGCTTGTCAACCTCAATCTTACCCGCGACGAATGGCGCACCGACTGGCGACAATTCGAAACTGACGGCGGTAACTATATCCTCGTGATAAGTTTCGGGGCCGCAGGGGAGACCAAGGGCGAGATACAATGGATAAAGATCGAACAGGCGCCGGTACTTCCTGATACCGACATCCCCGATGCCGCCGTGCTCGAAAAAGAACGCCCGAGCCCGGCGATAGTCCGCGGATGCACCACCGGAAGTTCGACGAACCGGGAAACGTATGCAGCTTTGCGTGCGACCGGCGCGAACGTTGTACGCGTTTTCTTCGGCCCCAAAGCGTACTATTTGAAGAAAAAAACAGCCGGGATATGGGATGCAATGCCGGACATGCTCGACCATCTTGAAGCGCAGGTAAAATGCGCGCATGAACAAGGAATAAAGGTCGTTCCAGTGCTTGGCGGCATCATCATGGATGGGAAGGTGAACAACAGCAGCAGTGAATTCTGGGACCATCCTGATATCGAAAAGAATTTCTGCCGGATATGGGAAATGGTCGCGCAACGTCTTCTGCCCTACCGAGAAAGCATATGGGCGTATGATCTCTATAACGAAGCACTCGATTGGGGACAAATGCCGTATCCTCCGCGGCAGTGGCGGACAGTGGCCATCGCAGGAATAAAAGCGATACGCGCTATCGATAAGGACGTATGGGTCGTCTATGAAACGGGACCGGGCGGCCTTTCATCGGGATTCGACGGATTAAAACCGCTTCCCGACACGCATGTCATCTACGGCGCGCACTTCTATTCACCGCATGAGTTCACGCATCAAGGCGTGGGGAACATCGCAAATACCGATCTTGCAGAAGTGATGAAAAAGATCAACGTCCGCTATCCGTCCGAAGTGAACGGACGCGTGTATGATAAAAGTGTGATGGAACAGGAGCTGGCAACGACCGCGGCCTTCCAGAAAAAATACCGCGTGCCGATATACTTCGGGGAATTCAGCGTTATCAAGTGGGCGCCGAAAGAGGATGCCGTGCGGTATCTCACCGATATCATCGATGTGTTCGAAAAGAACGGCTGGTCGTGGAGCTATCATGCGTTCCGCGAATGGCCGGGGTGGAGCTTTGAGCATGATGATGCGTTCTGGGACCAGAAGTCCCCTGTGCCTGCGCCGACAACGAATGAGACCGAGCGTGCGAAAGTGGTGAAGCGGGGATTGGCGAAGAACACCCGCTGATCGCATCATCCCCTCCGTGCTGACAAAGACGATATAAAATACGGCAAACCATATCGAAAAACATCGATACTCCATATTCAAATTCCGTATATACTATACACTATCAATTCACACAGAGCGTTCTGTTACGTTTACACATTGAGGAGGCGATCGTGAAACTGCATCTTGGACCGCGTACATTGAGCATAGCGTATGCATTTTGCCTTATGACATCGACGCTTTTTCCTGCGAATGCATTTTCACCGATAGTGGAAGCGCAGGGCTGGACGCTGGGTAGTCCGGGTGCTCTTGCGCCGATCGCCGCGAACATTGACGGCGTCGACTGCCTTCGGTTTCCGTGTACCTTCGCGACGAACACCATACGCGCGGCGTGGGACAGACCGCTCAAGGCCGATCTTACCGGCGTTTCGCAGATCGTTTTTCGCTTAAAGGTATCCGATCATAAGAAGATATCTCAATTCAGTGTCTACCTGAAAAGCGGCAAGGGTTATTATCTCAACTTTGCCGCGATATATCTGCTCAACGACGGATGGAATACCGTATCGATACCGCGCACATGGTTCAATGGCACCGAAGGCAATTGCGACGGATGGAATGCAATAGACGGTATACGCCTCTCGCCCTTCCAGTCAGAAACCGGCGATTTTTCATTATACATCGCTTCTGTGGAACTCATCGCATCGGAGCCGGGGGAGAATCTGCTCGCGAACAGCGGGTTTGAGGCCGCGGTCATTGAGAATTTTCCCGACAGCTGGGGCCCCGGTCATTGGGGCCTGGGTGCGCCGGCATGGGTTGCAGACACCCCTGCATGGAGGGCTCGATGGGGCACGGTAACGGACGAAGTCCATTCCGGAAGCCGAGCAATGCGGATAGTCGGTGATACGAACACTGCAGGGTTGCGGCTCTATTCGACGCGGGTAATACTCGATGCCGACAGAGATTATACTTTTTCCGCGTGGCTGAAAAGCGATCGCGACGCATATCCGGTGACAATGTCGATAGACGGCATCGGCGGCAGGCCGGTATCGGTCGGGAAAACGTGGCAGCGGTACACGTTCATCGGCGCTGAAAAAAAGCCGCGCGCGCGGATGTGCACCATTATCCCATCAGCGAACGGCACGCTCTGGATCGATGACGTGAAACTTGAACAGGGCAACACGGTCACTGATTGGAAGCCCGCACGCATCGATGCATCGCCCGCGGCAGTAGTACGTCCATTACCGCGTATGACATCTCCCGAAATTTTTTCTGTTCAGCCGCTGTCTGTTGCGACAACAGTATCGATCGATGAACATAGACGTGTGCTTGTGAACGGAAAGCCGTTCATTCCCTTCGCGACCGGATGGGAGAGCGTCCCCACGCCGGAGATGATACGCGATACGGCACGTGCCGGATGCAATGCGATAACCTGGTGTGCCACGAGCAGGGTAACGGTCGATGCACATCGATCATTGCTTGATGCAGCGAAAAACAACGGCCTTATGGCGATAGTCTGGTTCCACAGGAATGTTTCTGCAACTGCCATGCGCGAGCATATCACACAGTTGAAGGACCATCCTGCCGTATTGGCATGGTATGTGTACGATGAGCCCGCGGTCATAACATCCGAGATACAGGGACTTTACGATATGGCCCGCACCGTCGACCCCATGCACCCAACATATCTTAACTATACGCTGTATGAGGAAAACAAGCTCGGCGATATCGCCAGTATGGACCAATACCCGATACCTGAATACATGCCGGCAATAATGGCCGGGCTTTCCCGCACCATGGAATTTTCAGCGTCGCGCGCCGGCAAGCCGAGCTGGATATGGCTGCAGGGGAGCGGGTATGCGTATTTCAAATCCCGCGAGCCGACGGGGCCAGAAGCCGAATGCATGACCTATTGCTCGCTCATCAACGGCGTACGCGGGATAAAATGGTTCGCACAGAAACCTCTCACTGCTGAACTCTGGAACGCCATGCAGCATCTTGCACGAGAGGTCCGCACGCTCACACCGGTGCTCTATTCGCTCGATGATGCGCCGAACGTGAACGTATCATCGAAGGATATCGATTTTGTCGTGAAAAAATATTCGGGAGATACGTATATAATCGCCGTGAACACGCTGCCAAGCAATGTTCCCGCTGTATTCACGCTGTCTCAGGGAATAATGGGAAAGGCGGAAGTCATGTTCGAAGGACGCAGCATTGCGATGAGCGGAGCCGTGCTCAAGGACGGCTTCCTCGGATACCAGCGGCACGTGTACCGTCTGCCGTCACGATAATCGATACCCGTTCACGATCAGGCTATCGCTTGATGCGTTCGCGAAATGCCTGTGGTGTGATCCCTGTCCATTTCCTGAACACGGTGCTGAAATGCGCCGGGCTTGAGAACCCGAGATCGTACGCGATATCGGTCACCGCTGACGTACCGTTTCTGAGAGCGTATTCCGCTTTCCGTATCTTTTCACGGATGATGTAGTCGTGGAGCGGCATACCCGTGCTTTTCTTGAATTCACGCCGGAGCGTTGCCGGTGAAAGGCCGGATGTCTCGCTCAACGCCTCTGCGGATATCAATTCGTTCATGTGATGAAGCACATAGCGGCGTATGAGATCGATGCGCAGAGCCGTGCGCATATCATCGCGGGAGGGTTTCACCTTTCCACATGCGATAGTATCGAGGAGCATCGCAAGCACATGCCGCGATACGATGGCGCCGCATAAGGGGTCGCGGCCGATAAGTGAAGCAAGCATTGCATCGAACATCGACTTCGATCCATTGCCGATGGCAAGCGGGCGGACGCGTGATGCCGTGAGTGCTGAGAACAGGCGATGTGTTTCTGTGCGGGAAAGCCCAAGAAAGCGCTCGCCTTTTTTCGGGATGCGGATGATGCACCAGTAGAAATGGGGTTTCTGCAGCGGGAGCACGCCGCCCTCATGCCAGGTATCCGGCGGAACTGATATGATATCGCCGCCTTTGACGATATGCGCCGTGTCGCCGATCCTGATATCGAACACACCGTTCGCGATATAGTAGAGCTCTATGGCCCCGGGGTGTATCTGATGGCGTATCGTAAGCGCCGCATCTGTACGCTTCCCCTGTCCGATCGATACGATATGCGGTACGAACAGCCTGTCGGTGTATATCCGCCTAAAATTACGCTCTCGTGATGGAGTTGGTGCAGGGCCTAGTGCGCGCTCCTCGTTCGGATTATGCACGCTCAGTATGGTGATGTTGCCCGGGACAGGTTGCTTCATTTTCAAAATCCGAGCATGAACGGATTATGATAGTCGCACGGCAATATCATGTATAGATTATAGTACATCAGCAGGGAATGGCAATCATGCGCGTGGGCTGTGATCGGCCGTGCATTCTCGAGGAGCACTCACTTGGGCGATACAACTATATCAGAACGGCGATCGGCACTTGATGAAGCGCGGACATTCCTCGAAAGGGAAACGCAGTTTCACCTGGGCTTGCTCATCACCGAACAGCCGCATCCCAAAACCTGCAGCTTCTCACAGACGATAGCTCGGGATTCCGCTGCGGGCATACGCATGCTCCAGTCGGTCGACGATGACATCCCTGCAATGGCCGGCCGTGTTTTTAACAGCGATACATACGCACGCCTTTGCGATGATATGTTCGATACACTTTCACATGGCGGCAGGATCTGCTTCTCCGGCTGCGGCGCGACCGGTCGTCTTGCGATACTCCTTGAAGCATCATGGCGGCGGCTCTGGAAAGCACTGAAAACATCCCAATCGTTGATCGCATCGCAATTCCCCGATGCCGAGAACCGTGTGCTGAGCATCATGACCGGCGGCGATTATGCATTGATACGAAGCGTCGAGTTCTTCGAGGACTATCAGGAATTCGGCCGCGAGCAGGTGCGTGGAACGGGTCTTGGCAAAGGCGATATGCTCGTCGCTATTTCTGAGGGCGGTGAAACATCGTCGGTCATCGGAACGATCCATGAGGCCGTCGATCGCGGAGCGAAGGCGCATTTTGTTTTCAACAACCCATCCGACATGCTCGTAAAGCTCGTCGAGCGATCGCGTGCTGTCATCGATGATCCGCGTGTACGTTCGATGAGCATCGCCACCGGGCCCATGGCTATTGCGGGGTCTACCCGCATGCAGGCTACATCATCCGAACTCCTTGTCGTCGGCTGTGCTT
>JBBTBY010000071.1:2398-24304 GCA_038043445.1 Spirochaetota bacterium | reverse complement strand
TTTGGAAAGCGCGCTTGTGCGCTGGCTGAAAGAGATCGGCGGCCAGGATATGAGTGGCGATAGTATTATTTGTGAAACTGACGGATGCAGGCTTATCCGTACAACACTTGCTGCGATTTCTGCCGATACGAACGTAAAGGTGCTCTCGGACGCAGCCGAGCGCGAAGCTCGAATCTACCATGCCGGCGGGGCGGTGACGTATTTCGCACGCGAAGCGCTTATCGATATTTTCACCGACACAACCGAGCGTTCACCTACATTCATGCTGCCGCCGTTCCGCAGAATGGATGATAGCGTATCACCGCGTCCGTGGTCATTCGTCAAGCATGCCGATCGTTCATCACGCGAGGCGTGGCTCGATGTGTTCGGCCGTGAGCCTCGCTGTCTTGCATGGAACGCGGAAGACTACGAACGCATGGGCGCACCGGAGCGCGCACGTCCGCTCCCGCGAATAGGCAGGGAAGACCTCATGCAGTTCATGATAGGATATGAGGATGATGCATCGCGGCATGAACATGCTACAGATACGGCGGTATCGGTGTTGTTGGCGAGAGAAGTATCCGATCTGCAAAGAACAAGGGGTCATGACCCCTTGTTCTTTGCATACGAGAGCATGCTCCCCCCGCTTGCCGATTTTTCTAACCGATATACTATCATCATCGGTGACGGTGCCGATGACGATGTATCGTCGGATGTCATCCGGCTGCGTATCCCGCTCGCGTCATCGCCGCTTCGATTGAGCGAACACATCGCAGTGAAGCTTGTCATGAACACGATATCGACGGCGGCGATGGGGCTTCTTGGTCGTGTTGAAGGGAATTGGATGATACATGTGGACACATCGAATAAGAAACTTATCGACCGCGGTACACGTCTTGTTGCGGAGCTTGCTTGTCTTTCGTACGACGACGCCTGCCGCGAGCTTTTTATCTCTCGTGCTGAGATCGCCCGCGATGCCTCATTGCGAATATCACCGGTAGCAATGACGCTTGATAGAGTGAACAAAAGCGGGGTGCAAAAATGAACACCAAAGAATTCGCCTATCGCTCTTTCTGGCCGGAATTCGAAGCGATGCGCCGATTCAAGGATGCCGGCGTGAACACGGTCTGCATCTTTGCCGCGAACACGGACAACTCGCTCGGCAAACCATATTGCAAATATCCGCCCGTCTGGCGCTGGTTCGGCAAATACGATTTTGATTCTCTTGACAAGCAGTACGATGACGTACTCGCAGTGAACCCCGATGCCGAGTTCATCTGCATGATAGACCTCAATACGCCGAAATGGCTCGAACGCCAGCTGACCATCGCCGGTCACAGCATGGAGTGTGAGAGCTATTCCATGCTGAGTTCCGCGTGCGCGAATCCCGCATGGCGCAAGGCCACCGGTGATTATCTTGAAGCGGTGGTCAAGCATATGGAATCGCGCTATGGCGACCGTGTGAAGTCGTATCTGCTTGCGTGCGGTATGACCGATGAGTGGATGGATTACAGCGGAGGCAGCGCAGGGCGCACCAAGACCGAAGCATGGAAGAAATGGCTTGCGACACACGGCAGAAAGGATGTGCCGGTACCCGCGTATGTACGCCTTGACCGCGCCGAGTTCGAGAACTTTATCCGCGACCCGAAGACAGAACAGGATATAATCGATTACGCGCAGTTCACCGGCGATATCATTGTCGATACGGTGCTTGAGTTCGCTGCAAAGATGCGAAGGCTCGCACCGGAACGGCAGATAGGTATGTTCTTCGGATATATCCTCGAGCTTGCACACTCACGTCTGGTGTGGTCCGGTCATTTGGAATATGAGCGGCTCTATACATCGCCCGACATCGATTTTTTCATCAGCCCCGGCACGTATCAGGACAGGCCCATGGGCGGCGGCAGCGGCTTCATGGTGCCCAACGGTACACGCGTGCTCAACGGCAAGGGGTTCCTCCATGAGATAGATCATCGCACGCCGACGTATAACTGTGCGCTCGATGAATACGTATCGATAGCGTGGATGGTGCCGTGGAAAGATCAGGCTGAGACCGATGCTGGATTAAAACGCGAATTCGCGCTGGCTGCGATCAACCAAACATCGCTCTGGTGTTTCGATATGTGGGGCGGGGTGTTCAAAACGCCGGAGACCATGCGTGTAGTCGAGCAGAGCAGGAAGCTTTGGGAGCAGTGTACATCCGCCCCCGTGAAAAGTCGCGCCGAGGTTGCGCTCGTGGTCGATCCCGAAAGCACACGGCATCTCAATGATAAACACGCCGACATTCAAGAGGTATATACGAAGATACGAAATAAGCTCAACCGCCTCGGTGCTCCGTTCGAGGTTTTTTCGTTCAATGATCTGCCGAATGCAGACCTTTCTTCGTATAAGTTCTTTATCTTCCCGGGGTTGTTCGTGGTAACGCCGGAGAAACGCAAGCTGCTTGAAAAGTACGTGTTCAACAATGACCGCTCGGCGCTTTTCGTCTATGCGCCTGCCATTTGCGACGGTAAGAGCATCGATACTGCTCGAGTGAAGAACGTGACCGGCACTGCGTTCAAGACGCCCGGCATCAGTACGGTAAAGCAGAAGGGCTGGACGGCTGTGTATGCGCCGGGTTACCGCGATGTCACTCCGCAGATGCTGAAGAAGACAGCAATTGATGCGGGTGTGACGATCTATTGTTCGGATGCTGTTCCCGTGTACGCGAACGATCGCTTCGTTGCAGTACATATGGCAGAGGGCGGTGAGAAGACAATCACGCTGCCATGTGAGTGCAAACAAGTGAAGGAACTTTACACCGGACAGGTTATCAATATTTCGGGCCGATGTTTCACCTATGCGTTCAAGTCGCCTGATACAGCGCTCTTCGAATTGAGCTGAGAACGCGGTGCCAGTGACTGAAACGATGTGCGTCCGCGAATATTCTGTATTTTCTTGATATTCATGGGAGATCGGTGCGCTTGACTTATTGATAAATATTGATATATTATGATATATATTGATATGAAATCAAAACGAACAAATACAAGAAATCCCGAGGAAAGAAGGGCGAATCTGCTTCTGGCGCTGCAGCGGGAGCGCTATCACAGCGTTGCGGGACTGCAAAAGAAGACCGGCATACCGATAGCGACGCTGCATCGCGACCTCGACATGCTCATGAAGCACGGGCATATACGGAAAACCTACGGCGGCGTAGAAATGCTTCCCCGCGGCGTCGTCCGCGAATACGACAAACGTATCGCCATTGCCGTCGAGCAGAAAAAGGCCATCGGGAATAAAGCCGTGCCGCTCGTGAAAGCGGGGGATACGATATTCGTCGATGCATCGTCCACCGTGTATTATTTCTGCTCATTGCTCATGGAAGCCCCGCCCGAGAACATCACGATAATCACCAATGCGGTGCATCTGCCCGCGCAATTCGCGGGGAACGACTCGCCGATACGGATGATAAGCACCGGCGGGACGATCGACCGCGAGATACAGGCATGCTCCGGCGGTGCGGCCGTTTCATCCATCCGCAATCATACGATAAACAAAGCGTTCATTTCTGCGGCGGGGTTCTCGCTCTCCGCCGGCATATCCACCGCGACAGAATCTCTCCACCAGCTGATAACCGTTGCGCTCGCATCGGCATCGGAACGATACTGCCTCGTCGACAGCAGCAAGTACGGCAAGGAACTGCTCTACCGTATCGCGGGGTTATCCGACTTCGCCGCTGTCATCACCGATGACGGCATCGCACCCGACGTTCGTGCACAGGCGCGTGAAAAAGGTGTTACGCTTCTTACGGCGGGGGTATGATATGATCACCGGTCTCGGTTACTCTGGATGGGATTATATCGGTCTCGTACCGTATATCCCCCATGACGATAAAGTGCGCATTGAAAAAAGCCTTGAGCAGGGGGGCGGGCCGGCCGCAACGGCCATCGTCGCTGCTGCGCGGCTGGGCGTGAAGACCGCGTTCATCGGCATCTGCGGCGATGATGATCGGGGCGATATGATCGTGCGCGAGTTGAAAAAAGAGCGCGTCACTACCGCCGGCGTGATACGCCATCGCGGTGCGATGTCTCCGGCAGCGTTCTGCTGGGTCGAGCAGAAGACGGGAAAGCGCAGCGTAGCGTGGACACTCGGCACGGTGCGGCCCCTTCGCACGGGCGATGTCGATGTCTCATTGATACATCGATCGACCATACTCCATCTCGACGGTCATCATATCGATGCAGCGATACACGCAGCGAAGATCGCCCGAAAAGCCGGTGTGACTGTCTCTATCGATGCGGGGACCATGGTCGCCGGTATCGATTCACTCTTGCCGCTGTGTGATATCATCATCGCATCGGAAGCGTTCGCGGAGCGGTATTGCGGACAGAAAGACCCCACGCGTGCGATAGGTAAACTTCTCAAACTGAAACCGCGGATATGCGCCGTAACGCTCGGCTCACGCGGTGTGCTGTGGTGTGAGAACGGTGTGTACGGCCGTCAGGCATCGTTCTCCGTTCCTGTTGTCGACACTACCGGTGCCGGTGATGTGTTCCACGGCGCATTCGCTGCCTCCATTGCAAAGAAAATGTCGACCGCGGAAGGCATGCGTTTCGCAGCAGCAACAGCGGCACTGAAGTGTAGGGCTCTCGGTGGAAGAACGGGTATACCGACGGATAGCATGGTCATGAAATATTTGAACACGGGGCTGAAGCCCCGTGCAGCAAGGAAGAAAAGCAATGCATAACATCACTATCGGCTATCTCCCCGTAGCGAAAGCAAGCTGGCTCGACGATAAGGTCCGTAATGCGCATCGGCAGTCGCGTGATGTAGTCGCGAAACTATCGGCGCGCATTGTCACCCCCGATGCCATCGTCATTACGGAAGAGGACGCGGTACATGCGATAGAGCTTTTCAGCCGCGAGCGCGTGGATGCGGTGATAGTACAGTTCATCACGTTCTCGCTCGGGAGCGTTCTCCCGATGCTCGTCAATGATTGTGATGTACCGGTAATACTCTGGTCCATGCCGGAGCCGCCGTTCAACGGGGACCGCATACAGCGCAATTCATTCTGCGCCGCGAACATGAATGCGCACACGCTCTGGCGCATGGATAAACGGTATCGCCACGTGCATGCCGATATGGATGATGCGTTCCCGATGCTCGATCGCGAATGCCGAACGATAGGCGCAGCCAGGACGATACAGCATATGAAAATTGGCCTCGTCGGCTATCGCGTTCCGGGCTTTTATACTTCGACGTTCGATGAACTCGCGCTGCGTAGAGCGTTCGGTGTCGAGATACATCATATCGATCTCTATGAGATAACGCACATGGCCGATGCGATCGGCAAAGACAAACTTGCTTCTGCGATCGCAGCCGTGAAAGCAATGGGTGACTCTGCCGCGATAACGCCGCTTGAAACGGAAAAAGCGGCGCGGCTTTTTCAGGCGTTCAGGGATGCCGCGGTAAAATACCGGCTTACATCGTTCGCCGTGAAATGCTGGCCCGAGTTCGGAGATCTCTACGGCATCGGCGTATGTGCCGTTCTCGGCATGCTCACCAGCGACGGTCTTGACGCTGCGTGCGAGGGCGATGTTCACGGCGCGATAGCGATGCAGCTCGGCGCGTTGTTGAGCGGAAAGCCGTCGTTTTACGCGGATTTCATCTCGTTCGATGAGAAGAAGAATGAGGGCGTGTTCTGGCATTGCGGTGCGGCGCCTTCCTGCCATTGTGCGGCGAACGTGAAAGCGAAGCTCGCGAAACATTCGGTGATGGACGGCGGCAATGTGAAAGGCGTGGTAAGCGATTTTCCCATGAAGCAGGGTATGGTCACGATATGCCAGCTTGCCGCAGATAAACCTTCAGGATATCGGATGCTTATCGCGCAGTGTGAAGGCCTGCCGACAACACAGCTCATCAAGGGTAATCCGCTCGCGGTACGTTTCAAGGATGTGAGCAGTTTCGCTGCCTCGGTGATAGAGAACGGATTCGGTCATCATTATGTTCTCATGTATGGCGATATACGCTCGGAATTACGCGGATGGTGCTTATTGAACGGCGTACGGCTGGTGGAAATATGATACAAGGGAGCGGAACAATGAATATCATACGATCATATCAGCCTGCGAATGGATATATTCCCGTAGCAGCGGTCGGGGAACTTGCCGAGATCGGTTTCGGCATGCTGAGCCTCATGCGCGGCATGTCGCAATCATTCGAAACGAAGGAGCGCGAATACGCCTTCATCGTGCTGTCGGGGACATGCTCGATAACCGGGGATGCATCGTTTAGCAATGTCGGCGAGCGCCCCGATGTATTCAGCGCCAATGCGCATACGGTGTATATACCCCGCTCAGCGACCGTGGCAGTGACGGCAAAAAGTGATGTTGCAATCGCCGTCGCAACAGCCCCGGCAGAGAAGAAGTTCGATGCACGGCATATCACCCCGGCGATGGTCAAATCGAAGACTATCGGCCGCGATAATTGGCAGCGTACCGCCCGCATCATGCTCGATGAAACCATCGAAGCGGAACGCCTTTTTATCGGCGAGGCGATAGTCCCCTCAGGAAATTGGGCGAGCTTCCCGCCGCATCGGCATGACTTTGACAATCTTCCCGTCGAAGTTGATATGGAAGAATTATACTTTTTCAAATTCACCCGCGATACCGGATTCGGCTATCAGCGCGTGTACAACGACGCACGAACTATCGATACCGTCGCTCTTGTTAGGGATAATGACGCGGCGCTCATACCGGAGGGTTATCATCCCGTTTCCAATGCCCCCGGCGCGGACATGTACTATCTCTGGATAATGTCGGGCAGGAACCGCCGTTTTCTATCTGTTATCGATGAACGATATCAATGGATGATGAAGTAAATCGTATGGATCTTCTTATGGGAATAGACCTCGGCACCGGAAGCTGCAAAGTGACGGTGATCGACGAACGCGGTACGCTCATAGCGGAAGCATCAGGTGAATATCCGACATCGCATCCGCAACCGGGTTATGCCGAACAGGACCCGAACGATTGGTGGCACGTCGTATGCGATATACTCAAACGCATGAAGGCCGAAGCGACATGGGAAGTCGGCGATATCGCCGCTGTCGCGCTTGACGGCTCCACGCATAATGCCGTGCTCCTGGATAAGAACAATGCGGTCATACGCCCCGTCATCATGTGGACGGATCAGCGAAGCGCTGCCGAAGCGAAAGAGCTTCAAGCAGCACACGGCAAGGAGATATTACGCATCGGATGGCAGATGCCGACGCCGACATGGACGCTTCCCCAGTTGGCATGGCTGAACAGACATGAGCCCGATACGCTCGCGAGGACGGCGCATATCCTCTTCGTGAAAGATCATGTTCGCTATCGCATGACCGGTGTTGCGGCTACCGATCATATCGAAGCAGCGGGGACGCTTTTTTTTGATATGGAAAAACGCGCCTGGTCAAGGGAGCTCTGCGATCTGATCGGGCTTCCGCTTTCTGTGCTTCCGGAAATAGTACAGCCGACTGACCGCGTCGGTGTCATTACCGCAGAGGCGTCGCGTGAAACAGGGCTTCGCGAGGGTACGCCTGTCATCGCAGGTGCATCCGATTCCGCCGTTGAAGCGTATGCCGCAGGTGCTCTCGATGACGGGCAGGCTGTAATAAAGATAGCCACCGCCGGCAATGTGAACGTCATGACATCGAAGCCGCACCCGCATGAAAAGACGCTTACGTATCCGCATATCATCCCGGGGCGATGGTATACGGTCACCGCGACGAATGCCGCCGGGGTATCGAAACGTTGGCTGCGCGATGTGCTTTCCGGGTCGGATGAACTATCGTATGCCGATATGGATACAGCCGCTCTCGCATCGTCCATCGGGGCCAACGGCGTGCAATTTCATCCATACCTGAGCGGCGAGCGTTCACCGTATTGGGATGCTGACCTGCGTGCGAGTTTTACCGGATTGTCCATGGCGAACGGCCGCGGCGATATCATACGTTCACTCATGGAAGGCGTGGCTTTTTCTCTCCGCGATTGTTCCCGCGTCATCGATACCATGGGGCTTGCTCTCAATGAGATACGCTTCATCGGCGGCGGTGCGAAAAGCGAACTATGGCGCACCATCGTTGCCGATGTGTTCGGGAGAACGCTCTTTGTCCCCGCGATGAGCGATGCCTCGTTCGGTGCGGCGCTCCTTGCCGGCGTCGGTGTCGGCATATTCCCCACAGCACGCGATGCCATCGCGCGATGCGGAAAGATCGGCGCGGAAATAAACCCGTCGAAGGATGCGCATGAACGATACGGTAGCCTTTTCGAACGTTATCTGAAAGTACACGACGCCCTGGCGCCTGTATATACGGCGAATGCCGCTTTGCCTGCAAATAAGGAGGGAGCATGAACGCTCACATGAATTATCGCTTCGCCATGCTTGTGTCCGAACTTGAGGATGCCGTAGGACAGGAGCACGTATCCCTGAAAACAGCGGATAAGGTCGCATACGCGACGGATTATTACTGGGTGCCGGAGATGTGGCATGATTGCGGGGCGGAAAATCCAACGCCGGATATCATCGTGCATCCCGGTACAACGGAAGAAGTATCGAAGGTGTTGAGGATAGCGAATACGCATCGCATTCCCGTTATTCCGTGGGGCGGCGGTTCCGGCTCGCAGGGCGGCGCCGTGCCCATGTACGGCGGCATTACCATCGATATGAAGCGTATGGATAAAATCATATCCATCGATGAGTTGTCGCTTACCGTTACTGTGGAAACGGGCATCAACACACAGCAGCTTGAGTGGGCGCTTGAACAGAAGGGTTATTCGATGATGCATTTTCCCGGATCGATAAACTGTGCGACGCTCGGCGGATTTCTCGCTCATCGCGGTACGGGCGTGCTCTCGACGAAATACGGGAAGATAGAGGATATGACGATCACGCTTGAGGCGGTTCTGCCTGACGGCACTATCATCAATACGCTGCCGGTGCCGCGACATGCCTCCGGGCCTGACATCGCACAGCTTCTCATCGGCTCGGAAGGAACGCTCGGTATCATGACGAAGGCGACGATGAAGATACATCGCATACCCGAAGCGCGGCGTTTTCATGCGTTCCTCTTCAAGGACATGACGAGTGCCATGGCGGCCGGGAGAAATATCATGCTCTCACGTCTGCGTCCGGCGGTGATACGCATGTACGACGAAGCTGAGACGAAAAAGCTCATCAAACGTGTGCTCAATATCGACCGTACCGGCGCGTATCTTGTGTTCGGTTTTGACGGCTACCGCGATATCGTCGATCTTGAAATGCAAAAAGCGATCGCGATATGCCGCAAAGGCAGTCCCGAGGACCTCGGTGAAGAGCTCGGCGAGGAATGGTGGAAGAATAAATACAAATTCTTCTATCCGCCGTATATGTTCCATTTACCGCAGGCGTTCGGCACGCTCGATACAGTGGCGACATTCGCCAACATCGAGAAAGTTTATTGGGCGATGAAACGTACCGTGGAAGAGAATTTCCCAGAGGCGACGTACATCGGCCACTTCTCGCATTGGTATGAATGGGGCTGTATGCTCTACGCGCGCTTCATCATCGAAGAGCCGCCGGCTGATCCGATGGAAGCGACACGGCTTTACAATAAGATATGGAACATGGCGCTGCGTGCGGCGATGAAGGAGGGCGGCGTGTTGAACGAGCATCACGGCATCGGCCTTAAGCTCGGACGGCTCATGCCGGAACTCTACGGCAGCGCGTTTCGCGTGCTCACTGATATCAAAAAAGCCCTCGATCCGAACAACATCATGAATCCCGGTAAAATGGGATTCCCGGGGAGATAATATGTACCGAAAAGAAACTATCGAGACGGTGAAGGCGTGCCGGTTCTGCTTCATGTGCCGTCACGTATGCACCATCGGCAATGTGACGAGAAGCGAGTCGAACACGCCGCGCGGATTTGGCCTTCTCACCGACAAGAGCATCATGAGGCCGGATGCGTTCACGGATAAAAATTTCATCGATACGATGTATGAGTGCACGCTCTGCTCCGCCTGCCGCTCACATTGTGTTAGCTCATACGATGTTCCCGGCTTCGTCCGTGCCGCGCGTGCGGAAATAGTCGCCGCGGGCAACGCCCCGGACAGCGTGCGTGCACTGGCAAAACGCATCATAGATACGGGCAATGTGTTCGGCGAAAAGACATCGCGCTTCGCAAAGATTCCGTCGCTGAAAAGAGCATCCCGTGCCGATGTACTTCTCTATATCGGTTCGTATGCGGCGTATCGTGTGCCAGAGATGGCCGAGGCGGCGATCAAGATATTCAACGCGGCGAAAATATCATTCGCTGTCATTGAAGACGAAATAGATACCGGCAAGGCGCTGTACAATCTCGGTTCTATCGATGAGGCCAAGACCGCGGCAAAGCATATCGTACAGGCGATACGCGACAGCGGCGCAAAGACCGTGGTGACGCTCTGCCCGAGCGATTATGATGCGCTCAAGAACGATTATCCCGCATTCGGGCTCTCCCTCGGGGAAGTCGCCGTCGAACACAGTTCGAATTTCTATCAGCGGCTTCTGAAAGAGAAAAAGATATCGATAAAAAAACGGCGTACTGAAAAACTTGTCTTCATCGACAGTGACTACTTGAGCAAGTATAACGAGAACGGTGCCGATGCGCGAGCGATAGCCTCTGCCATTGGAGACATCGTCGAAGTGGGTACGAATCGCGAGGAGTCGTATGCGGCGCTCGAAGGCGGTGTTGTATATCAGCTCATACAGCCAAAGCTCGGCACACGCGTCATCGAGTGCGCAGCATCGAAGATAGCAGAGGCGGGAAAGGGAATCGTCGTCACTGCAAGTCCGATCAGCTTTGTAACACTCTCGGGGGCGAAGGATATCGGACCGATAACTGCTATCGATACGCTGCTCGCACAGGCGATATCCTGATGCGCTGCAAACGGAGTACAACATGCCGCTTGTGACACTTGATGAGATACTGCGCGACACCCGTTCCCAGAAGCGGGCCGTCTCTGCGTTCAATGTGGCCAATTATGAAAGCACACGCGCTGTCGTCGAGGGCGCCGAGTCGATGCGATCGCCGGTGATCATACAGGTGTATAATCGATTGTTCGAAGATACTACCGGCGAGGATATCGCCGCGATGGCGCGGGTTATGGCAGAACGAAGCCCCGTGGATATTGCACTGCATCTCGACCATGCGAAAAAACGCGAACATATCGAATGTGCGATACGCGCAGGATACACCTCGGTAATGATAGATGCATCCGATCTTCCCATCGATGATAATATCCGGATCACGAAAGACATCGTAGGAATCGCTCATGCGGCAGGTGTTTCCGTCGAGGCCGAGCTCGGGCATGTGCCGTTCGGGAATACGAAGGCGAACGCATCATTGTATACCGATCCGCGCGATGCCTTGCGCTTTGTGAAGGAGACCGGCATCGATGCGCTTGCGGTGGCCATCGGAACCGCGCACGGAAAATACGCCGAAACACCGAAGCTCGATCTTGATCGACTGCAAGAGATAGCGGATGCAGTATCCATTCCGCTTGTGCTTCACGGAGGCTCCGGTACACCGGACGATGCGGTATGCAAAGCGATATCGCTCGGCATCGGCAAGATAAATATCGCCACCGATTTTCAGGAAGTGTTCCGCACGGCGCTCCCGAGAGCGCTTGCGGAAAATCCGACGAAGCCGATAGACCTCTTCATGAAGCCCGTCGTTGCGGCGATGGCGGAATTCGTGAAAGCGAAGATCGTGACATACAGTAAAAAATAATATCCCTGCAGCCTCAATTGGCGTACAGGGATATTTCCATGCGTATTTTTACTTTGCTTTCGCTAAGCGCATTTCCTCGACGCTTTTCGTATGAAGCCGCACCGCACCGCGGTATCCTTCCTTCACCGGCAGACGTTCATCGGTGAGGCGGCGGCGTTTCGCTTCCTTGATCGCTTTCTCGTACTGCGGGAGCCACTTCTCGCCGGCAACAAGCATGTCGTCGGTCATCTGCCATATCTCCGGCGGATTGCACACAGCACCAGTGAGCGGGTCCATCATCATCGCTTGACGGAGAAGATTGTCGTCGCCCGTGACCGCAGCGATCACCGACATGCGCTGCACCGAAATGCTCGCTGTGCATACAGCAGCCGCGCCGAGCGGGAGATCCCCAACGCGCGGTATATTCATGCCATTCCTGTCCACATAACCCGGCACTTCGACGATGGCGTCGTTCGGAAGGTTCGTGATGGTGCCGCTGTTCACCACATTGAAGTGACCGCGGTAGACACGCCCTGTCTCAAGGCCTTCGATGATGTATGAGCCGTGCTCTATCGAGCGTTTTTCCGGAACGAACATCGTCGCTTCTTCCGCAAGGAGCTTCGGGAATTCCGTATCGAACCAATTGCGGTTCTCCGTACATACGCGCAGGTACCCGCCCGTTTCGCCGTTGATCCACGCGCTCGTGTCTATCCACTTTTCGATCTCATCCGGCCGCTTGCGGTACCACGGGAGATATTCGCTGAGATGCCCGTTCGATTCGGTCGAGTAGTAGCCGAATCGGCGGAGCATATCGATCCGAACTTTTTCTGTGTTCTTATACGTCGGATGGTTCTCGAACCCTTCCAGAAGATGCGGCAGCATATCCATGCCGCGCCATTTCGCCTGAATATACCAGGTCTGATGATTGATCCCCGCGCAGATGATATCGACGTCCTTCTTCGTCACCTTTTCGTCTTCAGCTATTTTCCCATGACGTTTCGCCCATACTTCAATCACCTGCGCAAGCTGCTCATGCCCCCCCTGCACACCGTGACAGAGTCCCACGCATTTCACACCGCCGAAGACATTGGCAGCCCATGTCATTTGTGCATTGGGATTCGCATAGTTGAGAAGCAGCACATCCGGCCGTGATAATTCCTTAATATCCTTGCAGAACGAGAGCATCGCCGCGATGCCGCGCTGACCGTACATGATGCCGCCCGCGCAGAGCGTATCCCCCACGCATTGATCGACGCCGTATTGGAGCGGTATCTCCACGTCGGTGGCGAAGGCTTCCACGCCCCCGACACGAACCGTAACAATGACGTATTTCGCGTCCTTGACCGCTTCACGCCGGTCGAGCGTCTTCGTGAGTTTCACGGGAAGCTTGTTCGCCGCGATGTCGCGTTGACATATCTTATACACCATATCGAGGTTCTGTTCGTTGATATCGGTGAATGCCACCTCACAATCACTGAATTCGGGTACCGTTAAAAGGTCCCCGAGAAGACGGCGGGTAAATCCGAGGCTTCCTGCACCGATGAATGCGATCTTGAACGACATGGTTGACTCCTTTACATAGCGTGATGTCGGCACTATAATACGAATACCCTGAAAACAGGTAAATATCACGATTGTGCGAAGTATAGCACTTTTGTGCGGAGGTTCCCGTGCCGCTTTCCCGGCTAAAACGCATAGGCACCGGTTCACACGGCATTGCTGTCGAACGCGATATGCCGCTCCATGCTATGGTCACGAGCGTGGGCTACAGCATCGTGAGCGAACGATCCTACGATTGGTACGGGCTCAAACGCGGCACGTCGGAATTCGTCCTGTTCCAGTACACCATTCGCGGCGAGGGGCGTCTTCGGTATGAGCGCACGGATCGCTCAGCCGTTCCCGGTACGGCGCTGCTCCTTACGTTCCCGCATGACAATCGCTATTGGCTGCCGGCGTCCTCGAGGGAATGGGAATTCATCTACCTCTGTCTCAACGGAAGCACTATCGTATCGCTCTGGAAAGAGATGATACGCCGCTATGGGGCATTGGTGACGCTGCCCCCCGATGCGCTCGCTCTTTCGGCGGCCGTTTCGGTGTATGAAAAGGCGAAGGACGGCGCCATCGCCTCCGCATTCGACGCGTCGCGGCTTGCGTATGCGTTCGCCATGGACCTTCTCGCCGATCTTTCGCCGCATGCATCGCGCACGGATAGACCGAAATGGTTCGTCCGCGTTGACCGGCATCTTAAGGCGAATTTCGCCGAGCCCAATCCCGTCGATGCGATCGCCCGCCTCAGCGGGTACAGCCGGCACCACTTTACACGCTTGTTCGAGAAAGAGACCGGCGTGAGCCCGCTCGCGTATCTCCTGAAGATACGGATAAGCCAGGCGGCGGAGCTTTTAAAGACATCAGCGCTCCCGGTCCGCGAGATCGGGATACGTACGGGTTTTACCGATGCGAACTATTTCAGCCGCGCGTTCAGGAGATATTTCGGCATGTCGCCGGGGGACTATCGGCGGTCGGGGATGTGAACTTGCTTTTTTCATTCCCGCCGGTACAATGGCATATCGATATCGTTCAAAGCGAGGGAACCCATGCCGAAAAAAAACAATGCCGCAGCGATCGTACTGCCGCAGCCCCATGAGATAAGCGACAGCGATAAGGACGATGCCATGGGGGCATACCTCATGACGTTCGCATCATGGGGTGTCGGTCTCCCGCTGCCGATGATCGGTCTTATCATTGAGATAGTCTATCATCTTCTCAACGCGAAAAAATCGCCGTTCATCGCCTTCCATTCGCTTCAGTCGCTGCTCATGGAGATCCCCGTCTCGATAGCGAATGCGGCCGTGTTCGTCTGGCTCATTCTCTGTGTCGCATCGGTAACGCCGTGGCATTATTCCCTGGCGCTCGTTGCCATTGCGACCGCGCTCCTGAACCTGGTGTTCATCATCTGCTCGGTCATAGGATGTGTCCGCGCCCGAAAAGGCCTCTTCTACTATTTTCCCATCACCGGACGCATCGCGTTCAACCGCTATTTCGTGAACCCGAGAAAACGGGCGGAAAAGAAACTTACGAACGCCCCGCCGGCAGGGCTTTAGTCTACAGCGGAAGAGGGGGAGGGCATGGCCACACGACGGACCGTATTCTCAAGCGCATCGGAAGACAGGCTTGAGAACCTTATTACCGAACGGCTTAAGCCGGGGGCGAATAAGGAGCTCATCGACAAGCGCATCTGGGACCTTTTCGGCGAGGAATGGTGCATCATGTTCACCGATCTCTCGGGTTTTTCCCGCGGTGTCGCAAAATTCGGCATCATCCATTTCCTGCAGACGATATCCGAGTCCGAGCGCATACTCGTCCCTATCATCGAAGAGAATGACGGCATCCTTCTCAAGGTCGAGGGGGACAGCTTTCTCGTCATTTTCCGCAATGTCATAAAAGCGCTTCAATGCGCGTTGTCCATGCAGCGCATACTGATGATATACAATCAGAATAAAGCGGACGTGGAGAAGGTGCTTCTGTGCGTCGGCCTGGGCTTCGGGAAGGTGCTTAAGATCGGCGATGCCGATGTGTACGGCGCGGAAGTGAACGCAGCGAGCAAGCTCGGAGAGGATACGGCGAAGGCGGGCGAGATACTCGTTACCGATGCGGTGAGAACACACGCGCTCGACATGAAAGATATTTCGTTCGCTGAGATAGAGGATTCACCGCCCGGGGCGGACACCGCGTATCGCGTGATCTATCGGCTTTAAGCGGTCATTGTTTCATTGATGCGACAAAATCATCGAAGAGGTAGCGGCTGTCATGCGGGCCGGGCGCGCTCTCGGGGTGATACTGCACCGAGAATACCGGGAGCTTGTTGTGGCGCATGCCTTCGTTCGTCCTGTCGTTCAGGTTCATATGCGTATATTCGGCCACCGATCTTATAGAATCGAAGTCCACGGCGAACCCGTGGTTCTGTGCTGTTATCTCCGTGCGGCCGCTCGCCATATGCTTCACCGGCTGATTGCCGCCGCGATGGCCGAACTTGAGCTTGTAGGTCTTTCCGCCGAACGCAAGCCCGAGCATCTGATGGCCGAGGCATATCCCGAATATCGGCTTATACTCCATGAGCGCGCGGATATTGTCGATGACACCCTCGACACCGGCCGGGTCGCCGGGTCCGTTGGAGAGGAATACGCCGTCCGGGGCGAACGATCGTATTTCCTCCGCCGATGTTTTTGCGGGGAACACACGCACATGGCAGCCGTGTGATCCGAGCAGCCGCAATATGTTCGTCTTTATCCCGAAGTCATACGCGGCGATGCGATAGCGTTTTCCCTCGGGCTTGTTGAAATCGTAGGGCTTCGCTGTCGATACAAGGGCGACGAGGTCTTTCCCCAGATGCGACTGGCTCGCTTTCGCCTTATCGACGACATCGTCGGGGTTCTTGTCCACGGTGCTTATGTACGCTTTCATGGCGCCCTTGTCCCGTACATGACGTGTCAGCATCCGCGTATCGATGTTCTCAAGCGCGCAGATACGGTTCTTCACGAGATAGTCGCCGAGACTTTCTGTCGCTTCATGGTTGGAATATATCTTGGAATATTCCTTCACGATAAAGCCGCTTACCTGCACCTTTGAGGATTCCACATCGACGGGATTGACCCCGTAATTGCCGATAAGCGGGTACGTCATGGCGACGATCTGCCAGGTGTAGGAGGGGTCGGTGAGTATCTCCTGATAGCCGCTCATGCTGGTGTTGAACACTATTTCGCCGAAGGATTCCCCTTCATAGCCGAAAGATATCCCCGGGAATACTGTTCCGTCCTCAAGCGCAAGATAACCGGTTTTCATCGCATCATTCCTTAGTACAGATGGTCGAGCATATGATATAAAAAAAGCGAGGACACTACGTCCTCGCTTTGAGCTGCCATGGGGATATCATTTCCCCCCGCCGGTGGCGGGTGTCGTCGTGGTTGCCGCTTTCGAAGTGTCGCCGGATTTTCCCGCGGACTCGATGGTCCTCTCCTCGGTTTTCCCGTAGTTGAGGCCGAGTTTGTCGAAGAACGGCTGATAACGTGTTTTGAAGCGCTCCGTCGTAGGATTGATCACGACCGCATATTCCTTAACAAGGTGCATGAGCTTATAGTCTTTCTTCTGCGCATCGCCCTTGTTGCGCAGTTCAGTGATATCCCAGAGATTATCGAACATATTGTTGACATAGTAGCGGCGCATGACGATGTCAGCACCGTTCTGCTCGGCGAAATTAAAATTCATGCCTGCAAGGTACGTCAGTATCATGATCACTTCATTCTCGTCCGTCACAAGCTTGTTCTCGAGAAGGAAGTTGAAGTCCTTCCACGCCCGCTTCATCGAGACCTGCGTGCCGTAGAAGAGGTTAAGTATGCCGTCGTACATATAGAGGCGGTACTCTATGGTGCGCACATCGTTGGAGCGGTTCCCGTCGACAAGGAGTGACGGCTTTACATACGCGAACACGGCGAACGCCTTGTCAAGCTGATCGATACCAAGGCGGATGTTCGGGGATATCTCCATGGTCCGGTGCACGATGCGGTAATAGTCCATGGAGGAGGCGAACTCATCGAGTTTAAGGCCGGGATGGTTGAGCTTGTATTCATCGATGGTGCGCTGCGCCTTGATGAGCACGCGCACGAGGTAGTCGTTCTGCACTTCGTCAAGAAGTTTCTTTATCGTTTCGAAATCCTTCTCGTCCTTCGCACTGTCCGTGGAGCGGAGAAAAGGGAACGTGGGTGCGTATTGATTGAGATCGTTTATCACATTCGTTGCGGGTTTATCGGCGGATGACGATCTGTTCGTCGCCTGACCGAATACGATGGGCGCAGCTGCCAGCGCGAGGATAAGGACGATGAAGCGTTTCATGATCTTACTCCTTGACGAATGTCCGATCGGCGTAACCAGAGCCAGATGAGCGCGATGACCCGTACTGCAAGGAACCGTTCGCTGATATTCGACGTACGTGCCTTCTTGATATGCCCGTCAAGCTCTTCGGCGAAAAGTATAAGGCTTTCCGTGGAAATGTCAAGGAATAACGGGCCGATGGACGCTTCGATGGCGGCGGCCGCTTCCGGTGCAAGCCCGCCCTCGCGCGAGCGCACGATATCCGCTGTCGTACGCATAAGATCCGCAAGGAATTCCGCGACTGGGAAATCCCCTTTTGTCTCCGCAAGTATGCCGGCGACCACGGCACGATCATCGGCTTTCGCTGCGGCCATGAGCTTCGCGGCATACCCGTCGGCGTTCCCGGCGCGTTCGTCCTTCTTCACCCGCATAGCGGTGCGCATGGAGCCCGACACCCGCAGGGACGCTCTCTCTGCATCGGCAGCAGGATATCCGAATGACTTCTCAAGTATGGAAGATACCGTTTTACTCGCCAAGGGCCTGAACTCAAGCTGCATGGTGCGCGATGAGAGCGGCCCGCGTACCGATGCGGGGATCTCATCCAGATGCGACGAAATGAGGATGAAAAGGTTCCCCGGCGGCGGTTCTTCCAAAGTGTGGAGGAAGACGTTTGCGCATGTGGATTCCATGCGGTCAATACCCTCGATGATGACGATGCGCCTCCCTGAACTCGGCTTTCTCTCAACGCGCGATATGAGCGTGCGTATCGTATCGATCGGTATCGTCGTATGCGATATGTTATGGTAGAGTGCGCTTAATGCGGTGAAAAGATCGGGTGACGAGAACGATTTTTTGCCCGCGCCGTGGCTTTTTGCCGTTTCCGCTGCGGCCGCTGTTTCTTCGCGGTATATGCCCGTGAGCGCCATCATACGGTCGGGCGAGATCCGCGAGAGCGTACCGGCTGCCGCGAGATAGGCCGATTCCATGGCGAGCGCGCGATTGCGGTCCGACTTCGCGCCGATCATGAATTCCCTGGGGAGGGATGCCGGATAATTCTCATACGGCGGAAGCAGCCTGTTCTCCACGCGGGAGAGCACGTTGCGGGCGGACGATATGAACGCGCGGTAAAGCGCGGGCGATGGCGCGGCGCAATAGCGTTCGTAGAAGAACCGTGCATTTTCCGCGCGATCATCGGTGGCGACAACGAGCACATCCGGATGCCGGTATTCATTGATGCGCACGCAGGAAGGGCAGGCATCGCAGTATGCGCCGTCGGCTTTTTCGCAGAAGAGCGCCTTGGCGAAATTAAGCGCGCTCTCGAATTTGCCGATGCCGTCGGGTCCATGAAAGAGATACGCGTGATGCAGTCTGTCCGCGGCATTGACGCCGTAGAGTATCTTTAGAGGAACGCTTTGTCCGTACACTTTCGCCACAGATGAACTCCGTAAAACGGATTCTACGGCAACGGAGAAAATTGTCAAACAGGAGAGATACCCGCACAATAGAGAGCAAGGGGTTTCAACCCCTTGTTCTCTAACCGAAGAACCTTTGTATCGCCGTCATGAACACCGCTATCGTCGCTATACCGAAGAGATGCGTGAACACCGCCGCCTCCGCAGCACGCCGGGCGCTCGCGCCGAAGCGTATCGAGAGCGATATTGAATTGATGCTCACCGGCATGATGCCGACAAGCACGAAGATGAGCGTGATCTCGCGTGACACGCCGAGCGCGCGAAGGCCCAACGCCGCGGCGAAGAGCACAAGCGGTATGACGGCAAGGCGCATCACGCCGAGGACGATGTTCCAGGTGTCGAACCTAAGCGACTTGAACCCGAGCTTGTATATCTCCACGCCCGCGATTATCATCGCCACTGCCATTGTGGGCTTGCCGATCGTGTCGAAGACGAGGAAGAGGAATTTGTTGAACGCGGGCGGCGTATGCATCTTCACGTCGGAAAGTGCGATGATGATACCGACGGCCGTCGCGATGAGCCCCGTCGGCACGATGCCCTTGAGGTTTTCGCGGAGGTTCATGCTCCCGCGAAGCGCGCTCACGCCGATGGTCCATATCGCGAGTATGAAACCGAGATTGTGGATGAAGAGGAGCGCCGGCCCCTTGCCGGGCATCATCGTCGATATGAACGCGAGCGGGAAATAGACGAAATTGTTTATCGCGCTGTCGTAGATGAATATCCCGCGCTCCTTGCCGGAGAAGCGGAAGAGCCGCACCGTGACAAGCCCGACGAGCACGCCGACGGCGGCGGTCGCGAAGGCGAGCACCGGGAGGAGCGCATTGGCGATGATGTCCGCACGCGTGAGCTGCGAGGCTATCGAGGAGAGTATCGTCGCCGGCCAGAAAATATCCACAAGGAGACGGCTGATGACGCGCACGCCCTCATCGGTTATCAGTTTAAAATGCGCGGCGATGATGCCGACAGAGACGAGCAGGACAAGGTATGCGAGTTTTTCAAGTACGATAAGTATCGCGTCCATCACTGCTCCTCGATGCGGTATGTCATGATATAGTCATCCATGATGTAACCGTTGCGAGCGAACGTATGAGCGGGATATCAGCTTCATTCGCGGTACGGAAGGTGAGTGCAGCGTCCATCGGAGGATTATAGTCCCGCGTGCGGTCTTGTCAAATCGGAAAATGCCGCCGCGGGAATATCGATATCCTGCTTGAAAAAAAAAACATCCGTGGTACACTCCGGGCCTGAGGTGATTATATGAAACGCGGGATACGATCGAAAGCGATACCCTTGACCGTCATCATGCTCGGTCTGGTGAGCCTTTTCACCGACGCCGCCACGGAGATGATATATCCGCTCATTCCCATCTTCGTCGCAACGCTTGGTTCCGGCGCGCTCATACTCGGCATCATCGAGGGCGTGGCGGAAACGACGGCGTCGCTCTTAAAGCTCGCAAGCGGTGTCATATCGGATGCCATCGGCAAGCGAAAGCTCCTCGTGCTCATCGGCTACGGCATATCATCGATAGTCCGTCCGCTCACGGCGATAGTGACCGGTGCCTGGCAGATAGTCTTTGTGCGCATGGCGGACCGTGTGGGCAAAGGGATACGCACCGCGCCGCGCGATGCGCTCATCGCTTCTTCCGTCGACGCCTCGATACGCGGAAAGTCATATGGATTCCATCGAGCCATGGACCATACCGGCGCCGTGATAGGGCCGTTCCTCGCCATTCTCACGCTCTTTATCGTCTTTGTCATCATCGGCGTTAATGATGTTGTTACCGGACTACGCATCACGTTCGCCGCCGCCATCATACCGGGCGCGCTTGCCGTCGGCGTGATAATCTTCTTCGTCAAGGAAGCGAAACCCGCGCAGGGTACCGGGAAGATAGACCTCTCACCCAAGGGCTTGTCGCCGAATTTCTTCCGGTATCTTGCCGTCGCGCTCCTTTTCACGCTCGGTAATTCATCCGATGCATTCCTCCTCTTCCGCGTAGAAGAGGCCATGCGTGAAAGCGGCGCGCTCATTTCCATCGTGCAGACGATACCGCCGCTGGCGGCCATTGTCAATAAATTCGGCGACGCGGCGACGCAGGCGAAGGTCGTCACCATACTTTTTCTTCCGATCATCTGGGCTTTTTTCCATATCATAAAAGTGATATTCGCGACACCGCTCGGTGCGCTCTCCGACCGCATCGGCCGCCGCACGGTGATAGTCGCAGGCTGGGCGATATACGCCGCCGTATACATCGCTTTCGGCCTCCTCGATTCGTTCTCGCCGACCATGCAGCTTATCATGACATTCGTCCTCTTCGCCGTATACGCGCTCTTCTATTCATTCACCGAGGGAACGGAAAAAGCCTTCGTCGCTGACCTTGTCCCTGAGAAGCGCCGCGCGAGCGCGTTCGGGCTTTACCATTTCGCCGTCGGCATCGGTGCGCTCCCGGCGAGCATCATATTCGGGGCGCTCTATGCATCACTCGGAGCACGCTTCGCTTTCAGTTTCGGCGCACTGCTCGCACTTGCCGCCATGGCGCTCATGCTCGGTATCGTTCGCGAAGGAAAGAAACGGTGAACAACAATACCCGGCACTACATAGCGCTTACACAGATAGAGAACGTCGGTATGGCTCGCATCGGCCGGCTTCTGTCCGAGTTCGGCAGCATAGAGGCGGTATTCGCCGCTTCCGGTCATGATGTCGCGCATTTTCTTTCCGCTTCGTTCGGAAAACGCGTCGGGGCATTTGATCGTGAAAAGGTCCTCGACCGCGCGGATGCGATCATCGAGGATGCGAATGCGCGCGGAATAGCCATTGTCACCATCGATGATGGGCATTATC
>JBBTBY010000071.1:0-2388 GCA_038043445.1 Spirochaetota bacterium | reverse complement strand
TTATCCTTTCAATCTCAAGAACATCGACAGTCCGCCCGCCGTGCTCTACGTCCGCGGAGATATAACGAATCTCTCGCGCAACGCGGTCGGGCTCGTCGGTACGCGAAAGCCGTCGGAGACCTCGCAGCGATATGCGTTCACAACAGCATCGAATCTCGCGGCGCTCAATATCTGGGTGATAAGCGGGCTTGCAAAGGGCATCGACGCGGCGGCGCATTGGGGCGCCGTTTCTACATCGGGGACCACTGTCGGCGTGCTCGGCTCAGGACAGGATACGATATACCCCGCGGAGAACGCCGCGCTCTATGAAAAGATCGTCGATAAGGGCGGCGTCATCATGACCGAATATCCGGTCGGCACGCGTCCGCTGAAACATCATTATCCCTTGCGTAACCGCATCATATCGGGGCTGTCGTACGGCATTGTCGTCGTGGAAGCGGGCGGTAAGTCCGGCGCATTGATAACCGCACGCTACGCGCTCGATCAGGGACGCGAGGTATTCATCGGCCCGTATAAGGAGACTGACGAACGCGCCTTCGGCAATCACCGCCTCGCTCGCGACGGGGCGAAGACCGCGCACACGCATGAGGATATCGTCGCTGAGTTCGCCAATCTCTTCGCATTGGACGCCACCTATCGCGCAATGCGCCCGCGTTTTGCCGCGGCAGCGAAAGCGATGCCGGCGAAGCAGACATCGCAGGTTGAGAATGCGCCCGTGCCTGAACTGTCCGAACGCGAAGAGAGTATTTACCGCGCCATCGGCGAGGCGAAGCATATCGATGATATCGCTGTGTCCGCGAACATGCCGGTTAACGAGGCGGCTTCGCTTCTCATGCAGATGGAAATAAAGGGTGCGGTCAAACAGAATCCCGGGAAATATTTCGTCAGGAACTGAAGAACGAGGAGCGCGTGCATGGGAAAGAACGAAGAATTGAGGCTCTATATCGGCGACAAGCGGATACCGAAGAACGGCTATCCGATAATGATACTTTCCATCAGACAGGATGAATCGGAAAAGACATATCGTATCACCAGAGAATATTATTTTTTCACGTACGATTACGTAGCGCTTAAGAACTACAAGGACTTCGCCGTCACCGAGCAGGTCGGCAAGAACGATGAGCTGCTCACCGATTCAAAGATACAATATAAAAGCTGCCTGATGGAACAGCTCGAGAACATGGCGAGGGGACATATGCATGAGCTCGCCGCCGCGGAAGGCATCCTCGATATGCAGACACAGACACTGAAGATAAAGGGCAAAGATGATGACGGCTTTGCGGCCAGCATCAACGGCATATTGTTCTCGATAATGAGGGATGCAGAGAACGAGAAGGCGATCAAGGCCATGTTCAACAGGACGAAGAACAGCGAATTGAAAAAGCTGATACAGGATGCTCATGGGGTGAGCAGTAAGATAATCGTAGAGAACGGCTGAGCATGTCGTGTTAGAGTGGAACGATAATGCCGGCGCAGGGAATTGGCCACGGATGAACACCGATGAACACGGATGGGATCGAAAGATCAATACCGAGGTTCGATTTGCATTTTTATCCGGCTTGTGCTATATTCCTGCATGTAGGTAACGAAGTCAGCCCTTGTTCATGAGATCGGATACGATCTCAGTTGACGGAGTTTACGGATGGTCTGCATGGCATGCGGTTTTGCGGGTGTTTCGTTGGGGAATATGACCTATGAGGGTTCGTGACGTGATTCGTATTATTGAGAAAGATGGATGGTTCATTGTTCGACAGACGGGGAGCCATCAGCAGTATCATCATCCGAATAAACCCGGAACAGTTACCGTGTCCGTGCATCGGCTTTCCGACGAATTGCACCCAAAAACGCTGAAAAGTATTTTCAAACAAGCGCAGGTGTCCGATGAATAAACAAGCCGCGATGCGTTATCTTGTCGTATTTGAAAAGGGACGGAAGAATTATTCTGCCTATGTCCCCGATCTGCCCGGATGCGTCGCCACAGGGAAGACACATGAGGAATGCGAGGCGATGATAGCCGAAAGCATTCGCCTTCATATCGACGATATGCGCGATTCGGGAACACCCATCCCCGCGGCGGTAAGCGATGCCGAGATGATGTATGTCGGGGAATTGCAGCATGCGTAGGTCTTCCTTCTTTCTTTCTTTCTTTCTTTCGCTGATATAGCAAAATTAAAAATTACTCGCCGTTTCTTTCCGGAGACACGAATAGCACGGCATGCCCATGTTTGTGATAATATATATGGAGGTGCAGTATGAATTATTATCCCCTTCTTGCAGTTCTGCTCTTTTCGGCATTTGCATTGTATCCGGACAGCGAGACGAGATCAAAACTTGATCTGTTTATTCAGAATAGTCCGGAGTGGCGGGTTGAAGTGACAAAGGGTATGG
>JBBTBY010000070.1 GCA_038043445.1 Spirochaetota bacterium | reverse complement strand
AGCACGTTCTTGAACAGGATCAGCTATGCATTGAAGGCGTGATTGTGCGTCGATGCGCTCACCCGCCCGCCCTGTCCCATTCGCGATAGATACGCCTTCACATCCGTAACGTCCACCTCGTCAGGCCGTTTCCCCGTTGCCGCAGCAAATCTCTGAACATGGTCCAGGTACGTCTTCTCCGTCCTCGGCGAGTAATGGCGCATCTGTATCGCCACCTTGATCTTCTCGTTCACCGCCGTCCAATCAATGAATTCCGGCTTTTTTGTCGATACCCCCGTCGTCGGCAGGAATACATTCCAGTAAATGTTCAGCGAATCGAGCGCCTGCCGCACCTGCCATGTCTCCAGTTTCGCCCTCGCGGTCAGTTTTCTCTCGAATTCTGCCGCCATCGTATCATATCCGCGGTCCTCATCAATGTTGACTATCTGATGGAATGTGCGTACCCACCCGGCATAATATTTACAATGCCACGGCAGCGCCAGCTTTTTCTCATACAAAAATGTGATATATGCATCAAGGATCCCGTCGTGTACTGATCGAACTGACTTTTTCCCATTGATTTCCCGTGCGATCATAGCTGCTGCTGCCCCTTTTACTCTTCCCGTCAGCCGGTATTATCATATTAAACACATTTTTTATCAATTTTCCGCCTCGCCCGTATACGTGATATCGTGAATAATGTGATCGTCTATGCGCAAAGTTATAAGCTCAAAAATCTGCATATCAGCAGCTTTGTCAATGATATGCAGGTCCGCTCCGCCTGGAAAAATTGGTATACTTTGTGATCCCGGGGGCGGAGATGATGGCTGCGTTCTATCTATGCGTTTTCTATTTTCCGCATAAGGTGCTCGACCGCATCCTCTTTTCGGATACGTATCGGCGCATTCTCTTTCTCGAAGTAAAGGAATCCGCCGTTGTCCGCAGCGGCGATGCCGAAATCCGCGTGACGCGCTTCACCCGGTCCGTTGACGACGCAGCCCATGACCGCTACCGTGAGCTTTTTTCGTATCGCGGCGCTCCGGCGTTCCACCTCGAGCGCTATCGCTTCTATCTCCGCCGTCGTTCTTCCGCAGGTGGGGCAGGATATCACCTCGACCATCGGCTCTGTATCGAGTCCTGCGAAACGGAGTATCATTCTCGCCGCGATGACCTCTTCGACGGGGTCGCCGGTTATCGACACGCGTATCGTATCGCCGATGCCCTCGAGGAGGAGCGTGCCGATGCCGAGTGTGCTCTTCACGAGCGATGAGCGGAGCGTGCCTGCTTCGGTGACACCGAGATGGAGCGGGTGATCGAAATATGCACGGAAGAGGCGGTTGTCCGCTATCGTATCGCGCACGGACGATGACTTGAGCGATACCTTGATGTTCGTGAATCCGAGGTCTTCCATGATGACGATATGCTCGCGCGCGGAGGCCACCATGTTCTCCGGCGAGGGCTCGCGGTACTTCGCGCGGTCAAGCGATCCCGCGTTCACGCCGACACGGATGACGATGTTTCGCGCTTTCGCCTCGCGTATCACCGTTTTTACATTGTCATGGTTCCTGATATTGCCTGGGTTGAGCCTTAATGCATCGATGCCCGCTTCCATGGCAATGAGCGCGAGGGTGTGATCGAAGTGTATGTCCGCGATGAGCGGAACGCGTGCACGGCGCTTTATCTCGGCAAGTGCGCGTGCCGCTGCCTCGTCGGGGACGGCAAGGCGGACAATGGCGCATCCCGCTTCCGCAAGGGCTTCTATCTGCGCGCTCGATGCATCGACATTGCGCGTGTCCGTGTTCGTCATGGATTGAATGCATATCGGCGCCCCGCCGCCTATTGGTATCCCGCCGATGATGACTCTCTTCATGATATGCCTTTGTACTACCGTTTTTCCGCTGCCGCTTTCATCTCACGCATCATCGATACGATGCTGTCGGTGATGCGTGTTTCTTCAGCAAGCGCTATCGCGTGCGCATGATCCGCTGTGCCTTTATACGCTGAGCCGGACACGAGAAGCCCGAATTCTGCGAGGGCTGCCGCATAGCGCACATGCATCGGTGCCGACGAGAGCTCGGTTATCGCCGGTGCTGCGAGCGCTGAGCGTGTCGGGGCGCCCCTTGTGGCGCGTGCAAGGATCGGAGTATCGACGGTGCCCGCCGGTACTATCTCGTAGACAGCAATGCATGCATTTGGTCCGGAGGGGATGATGCTCCCGTTCGCGATGAGCCGGTATTCGCGCACCGCTTCGGAAAAAGCAACGGTGATGACCTCGCCCTGCGACGGGCGGCCGATGGCAACGACAAGCAGGGTATGCGCAGTGTTCCACTGACATGCGGTATGCGTCACTGCTATCGGCGGTATATCGTCGGAATATCCGGCGGTGTTGATGAGGCCTTCCGGCGTGACGGCCTGCGCGGGCGGCATGCGCTTTGCCCGGAGGTACTGCGATAATGTGTTCATCGCGGCGGAGCGTGGCCCGCAGGTGAATGTCGATCCCGAATACTGTTCTCTGGCGAGGAACGGGTTTTCTCCCGCTCGTGCGATCGACGCGCCCATTGCTGCCGATTTGCCCGGTGCTGCCGCTTTTGGCGATGCGAGACCTTCATCTGCATTTTCCGCGAACGCCTCGCGCCGCATATCTGCCTTTTTTGTCTGTGCCAGTGCTGTGTCCGCGGCTTTGTCCTTATCGTGCTCCGTTTCGGCATCATCCGCAGGAACGGGGGATGCGCCCTTGGCCGCGCGTGTACGTGCTTTCTCTTCCTTAACAATTGAACCGATAGGCGATACTTCCGACTGAGTTGATGATGAAAGTCTTTCGTTCGCACCTCGCTTGGCTTTTTCATACGCTTCGGGGCGTGCGGGCGGTGCGATGCGGTCATCGGTGCTCTGTCGTTCGTCCCTGGAAAATGCATTTCGATCGCGCATGAGCACGGTGATCACCGGCGCACTGACGATGGCCGCGATGAGTATCGCAGCGATGGAAACGATGCGGCGATGCTCCATCATGAGATCGATCATCGTTGTCCGCTTCCGGGATGCTCGAGCGAGTATATCCTTCCTGAGTTGCGCACGGAAAGCCGCGTCTATCTTCGCTTTCGGTTTGGCGCTGAGCAGTGTCTCTATGAGCTCGCGGCTTTTTCCATCCGGCTTGAACGACGGATCGATCTCTCTGAGCTCGGCAAGTATCGCTTCCACTTCTTTTTTCATAGTGCACGCCCCAGGCTGAGCAGCAGGAACACCGTAAGCGGCATCGCTTTTTTGAGCGCGGATACCGCGCGGTAGAACGTCATCTTTACCTGCGGCTCGTTCTCTCCGAACACGTCGGCGATCTCTTTGAACGACATTTCCTGCCATACGCGCATGACGATGATGTCTCGTTTCTTCGGGTCTATGCCGGCAAGGAGCTTCATCGCTTTCGCGTGCGCCTCGCGCTCCGATATATCGTGTGCATAATCATGTTCTTCGGCGATCTCGATGGTGTCGCTCGCTGTCGTGCGCTTCGCCCTGCGGTAATGATCGATGACGGCATTGGATGCTATCCGATAGAGCCATGCCTGCACGGTACCCTTCGTCGTATCGAAGGAGGCGATCTTGTTCAGCGCTTTCATGAACGTTTCGCTCACGATGTCCTCCGCCGTTTCGCGATGGAAAGTCTTCGCGTACACAAACGCGTAGATGCGCTCGACATAGCGTTCATAGATAGCACGGAATGCGGTGCGTTCGCCCGACCTGCAGGCGGCAACGGCGCTCATGTCGTCCATCGTCCGTTCTCCAACGGTGAGATGGCGACCAGTATAACGCAGAATGGGAAAAAAAGTAACGGTTCTCTGTGTATCTTACGCGGTGGCCCAGAGCCCGTGTTTGTTGCAGAATTCACGTGCTTGCAGCGGCGTGCCGTCATCGGGTATCGTGAACATCGCTTCCGCGACCGTATCGCCTTCGACGAAGTCGTGGCGGTATACGTCATTGCCTTTGAGTACTTCGACGAAGAGGATGTAATGGTCCTTTTCCATCGGATGCGGGGCGCTGCCGACCTTTACTTTCACCTGCGTGCCCGTGCGTTCTATCACCGGGACATGTTTCTCTTTCGATGCATCGACGGTGTTCGCTTTCAGTTCCGTCATCGGCTCTCCGCAGCAGATGATGGAGGGTTTCCCGTTCCACAGCGACTCGATAATGTTGCCGCACTTTTCGCAGCGGTAGATTTTTTCCTTTTCGATCATCTTTTCATCCTTTAATGTGTTTTAGTCTACAGTCTACACGAGAAAGATTATAACAAAAATATCGAGGAAATCAAATGCAGAACAACTTCCACATCTTCAAATAAATGTAAAGGGAAACCACGGAGATCACGGAGAAAATGCTAAGAGAATACAGAAGAAGAGCCGAATATGTCAACCGATAAGTGAAGTCTGCTTTACATTATCTCCATATCCTTTCATTGTATTCTCTACTTCCAAAGACTTCTTCTTCTTCTTCTTCTTCTCTGTGCCCCTCAGTGCGCTCGGTGGTGAAGTATTTTTTTTCTCCGATTGATATTGCTTGCGCCTTTGTGGTATACTATATGCATGCCTTCCCGCAAGATAATCCACATCGACATGGACGCCTTCTACGCCGCCATAGAACAGCGCGATGACCCCTCGCTCCGGGGCAAACCCGTCATCGTCGGCGGCAGTCCCGAACGGCGCGGCGTCGTCTGTACCGCATCCTATGAAGCGAGGAAATTCGGCGTGCACAGCGCCATGGCAGTGCGTACCGCGCTCAAGCTCTGCCCGAAAGCGATGCTCCGGCATCCCGATTTCACCCGCTATACGGCGGTGTCCCGTGCATTGTACGATATCTATCGTGAATACACCGACCTTGTCGAACCGTTATCGCTCGACGAGTGCTATCTCGATGTCACTGAGAACAAGAAAGGTATCGGCACGGCTACCGAGATAGCCCGCGAGATACGGAGGCGCATCCGCGATGAGCTTCATCTCACGGCGTCGGCCGGCGTTGCGCCGAATAAATTCCTCGCAAAAGTGGCGAGCGATATGCGCAAGCCCGACGGTCTCTATGTGATAAAGCCGCATCAGGTGGAAGCTTTCGTGCGGACGCTCGATGTGCAGCATATATGGGGTGTGGGGCGCGTAACGCGCGAAAAGCTCTATGCGATGGGCATACACACATGCACCGATCTAGAGGCTGTCCCCGTCACGACGCTTCGCAGGCGCTTTGGGAAATTCGGCAATGAGCTCTATGAATTCGCCCGCGGTATCGATGAGCGCCCCGTGGTGGCGCATCATGAATCAAAATCGGTCGGCAGTGAAACGACGTTCGCGGTGGATTCTATCGATACGGAATTCATCCGTGACGCGCTTCGAGCCGAAATAGCGCATATCGCCGAGCGTCTCTCGCGTAAAAAACTAGCCGGGCGCACGGTGACGCTCAAGGTGAAATACGGCGATTTTACCGTGATAACGCGGCGCGCTACAAAAAGTGAGCGGCTGAGCTCGGCGGACGATATCCTTTCCGCCTGTGTATCGCTTTTTCCGGCGACCGAGATCGGCTCGCGGCCGGTACGCCTCATCGGGGCGTCGGTAAGCGGGTTCGATGAGAAAACAGCGAAGGCGAGCGCGCAGGGTGAGTTGCCTATGGATTAACGTCCATGGAATACATTTCAATACGTTTCAAGCTTGACGGCGCGCGACACGGGAATATACTGTATGGTATGACAGAGGCGGAAGGTAATACTACATCGACACGGCGTCGATCTCCGATGACAATGTATCGTTACCGGTTGAGGATCGTCTCATTGGCATGTGCTGTTGCGATGATGCTTTGTGCCCCGCTGAGCGCGGGAACGAGAACGGTCAGGATCGGCGTATTTCCTGCGGCCCCCCTTGTTTCGAACAAGGAAAAGAAGCCTGAGGGTTTGTTCATCGACCTTGTCGAATACTATGCCCATGAGCGGGGCTGGCGTATCGAATATGTCGACAGGCCATGGAGCGAATTGCTTGTCTGTCTGGAAAATGGTGAGATCGATCTTCTTCCTGCGGTAGGCAATATCAGCGAGCGGGACGCCATATTCGATTTCAGCAGGCATCCGGTATTCATTGACAGCGGTGTATTGTTCACCAGCGCGAGATTCCCGATACGTACGGTATTCGATCTTAAGGGGAAGCGTATAGCCGGGGTGAAGGGGAGTACGTTCACGGCCGCATTGAGCAATTATCTCGCCTCCTTCGGCGTATACTGTGAACTGGTCCTTGAAAAGGATAATCCCGCGGTCATGGAAGCGATAGTTGACAATACTGCCGATGCCGGCGTCTGCATCTATTCGCTCGGGAGCGGGCTTGCGAAGAAATATCCGGTGGTCATTACGGCCATCAATTTTTCACCGGTAGCGCTTTCATTCGCTGTGCCCAAGAGAAGAAATGCGGACCTGCTCGCGGATATCAACGGCCTCATGGAATCCATGATCAATGATCCGAACTCTCTTTACAGCAGATCGTTCCAGAAATGGATACTGCCCGGGGTGAAGAACAGAATTCCCACCTGGGTATGGTGGGGACTCGGGGGGCTTCTTTGTCTCGGTTTCTTTTTCGGTTCATGGAGCATTGTGTTGAGAAGGCAGGTGCTGCTGAAAACGAAGGTGCTGGAGGACGAGATCGCAGAGCATAAGCGTACCGCGAAAGAGCTTGATCGAAGCGAGAAGAAATATCGCTCCCTGTTCTCGAATATCAGCGATGCGGTATTTATCCATGAAGTGCAGCCGGACGGAACGCACGGATGCTTTATCGAGGTGAATGAGGTCGCTGCCACCTATCTGGGGTACAGCAGGGAAGAGCTTCTGCATATGACGCCGCTTGACCTCGATGTGCCGCTCATGCAGTCCCGCCGCGAACACGCGGTGCGTGAGACGCTGGCATCCGGCCGGAATGTTTTTGAAATGGTGCATGTCGCCAAAGGCGGACGTATGATACCCGTTGAAATAAGCAGCCGTGTCATCGACTATCTGGACAGGAAGGTGGTGCTGTCGGTCGTTCGTGATATCACCGAGCGAAAGCGCTCCGAGGCGGCGCTTGTTCAGACCGATAAGATGCACTCCCTCGGCATGCTCGCATCGGGGATGGCGCATGAGATCAATCAGCCGCTCATGGCGCTGACGATCGCGATCGACAATCTTTCGCTCATGATCGAACGGGCCGGGCCGCCGGAAGGCGCGCTTCAGAAGATCGGGAACATGAGGGGATACATCGACAGGGTAAAGCATATTATAGCGCAGGTGCGGCTTTTCTCCCGGGAACAGGCCGATGACGAGATCGGTGATTTCACTATCAATGATGCCGTAAGGAATGTATTTTCGCTTATTACCTCGCAATACAGTAATCGTACGATAGTGATGAGCAGGAGTCTGAGCGACGATATACCGCTCGTTCGCGGGAATATTTTCAAGTTCGAACAGGTCGTCATCAATCTTCTTTCCAATGCGGCATATGCGGTTGAACTGAAAGCGAAGAGCAGCCCCCCGTCCTATGAAAAGGAGATCATGGTGCGCTCGTTTCAGGAAGACACGCATGCCGTTCTCGAGATCATCGACAACGGGACCGGCATCTCAGAGGAGGAGCAAAAGTTGTTATTCACCCCGTTCTTTACAACAAAACCGGTAGGTGTGGGAACCGGCCTTGGTCTATCGATATGCTATGGCATTATCAAAGCGATGAACGGTGAGATCACCGTGTCAAGTTCTGTCGGCCGGGAGACAAGAATACGTATCGTACTGCCCGGACATTCATACACAAGTGCCAAGTTAACGTAACCTCTTGCATTTTCCCGTCGATTATATACCATGCCGCCATGGCGAAAAAACGCGTGCTTATCACCGGCGCAAAGGGTATGCTCGGTTCAAAATTATGTTCCGTGTTGTCTGGCACCTGTGATTGCATCGGCGTCGACATCGATGATTTCGATATCACCGATGAGCAGAGTGTCGTCCGCGGCGTGACGGCGGCGCGCCCCGACATTGTGCTGCACTGCGCGGCGTATACCGCTGTCGACAAGGCCGAGGATGATGCTGAGCGCTGCAGCTTGATCAATGAGAAAGGCACGACGCACATCGCGCAAGCCGCGCGCGAAGCCGGCGCTGTCATGCTCTACTACTCCACCGATTATGTGTTCGACGGGAAAAAGGATTCCCCTTACGTTGAGGCCGATACTCCCAACCCGGTCAGCGTCTACGGGCGGTCGAAACATGCCGGTGAAGAAGCGGTGAAACGTATCTGCGAGCGATATTTCATCGTTCGCATCGCCTGGCTCTTCGGCGAGAACGGGAAGAACATCATTCAGACGATACTGCGCCTCGGGAAAGAGAAGCCGTCGATATCGTTCGTGAACGATCAATTCGGCAGCCCCACGTACACGGCCGATGTCGCCCTACAGACGATGCAGCTCCTCGAACGCACGGAATGGGGCGTCTATCACTGCACTGCGGAAGGGATATGTACCTGGTATGATGTCGCCGGCCGCACGCTTGCCGCTGCCGGGATACAAACGCCGGTATCGCCGATAGCGACATCCGCATATCCGACAAGGGCGCTTCGCCCCGCGTATTCGTATCTTGAGAACGCGAATCTCAAACGCCTCGGCATCAATGTCATGCCTGCGTGGGAAAGCGGCATCGATCGATACGTGCACGGGCTTTCCAATGGCATGGGCAATGGCTGAAGAACGATATATCGTCGAAAAGACCATCGACAGGCGGCTTGTCTATATCATCATCGGTGCGAGCATAGTCCTTGCCCTCGGCGTGTCCACGTTCTTCCTTCTCAATGTCCGCAGTCACAAGCTTACGCTCCTCGATCGCGCGGTGTCCGTGAACGATTTCGATAATGCCATCTACCTCTTCAATGAGCTCTATCGGACCAATCCGCTCGATAAGAACATCATCAAGAGCGGCATTGCGCTCCACTACGCCCGCATGCGGTATGCGACCAATGAGGATGCCCGGTATACCTCGGCGGAAAAGGCGGTGAGCTTTGTCCGGCAGATGATGCTCATCGACTGGCGGCTTACCCGTGACCCGAAGGCGTATGCCATACTCGGCCGCGCCTATGAATTCCGGGGGCAGACGTTCTTCGATGACGCCATCGAGTGCTATGAGCGTGCGGTCGCGCTCGGTGACACGAGCGTCGATACGCGCGTGCGAACCGGCGTGCTCTGTTACACGCAGGGGCGTTTCGGCAATGCGGTCACGCACTGGGAATACGCGTTCGACCGTGTGCGTGAGGGGAAAAGCGAGATACGCATCACGGATGATGTGCGCTATCTCCTCGGCCATGCCTATGCCGGGGCATCGAACTACGGGAAGGCCATCGATTATTTCACCGGTCTTGCGCAGTCAACGATCGATGCTTCCTATACCTCGTACATTCATGCCGACCTCGGCCTCTGGTGCTTCCGGCAGGGGCTCTACCCGGAGAGCGAGTATCACTTCAAAACAGCGCTTTCCCTAGATGACAAAAATCCAAGAACATACTATAATATGGCCTTCTTGTACAAGAAGATGAACCGTATCGGCGACGCCCGTCGGGCGCTGGAACGATCGCTCTGGATTGACAAGAAATTCCTCGAGGCGGAGATCGCCTTGAAGCGTTTATAGCATAGGAGAATAACGGCGATGATGAACTGGATGTACGGACTTTTTTCCAACGATATGGGTATAGACCTCGGTACTGCGAACACGCTCGTGTACGTGCGCGGCGAGGGCATTGTCCTCACCGAGCCGTCCGTGGTCGCGGTGGAAAGCTCCACCGGGCGCGTCATCGCCGTGGGCAATCAGGCGAAGGATATGCTCGGGCGTACCCCGGGCGATATCGTCGCCATTCGTCCCATGCGCGACGGCGTCATCGCCGATTTCGAGACCGTGGAAAAGATGATACGCTATTTCATCGCGAAGGTGCACAATCGCCGTGCGCTCGTCAAGCCCCGCATCGCCATCGGCGTGCCCTCGGGCATCACCGAAGTGGAAAAGCGCGCTGTCCGCGAGAGCTGCGAACAGGCGGGCGCTCGGGAGATCGTGCTCATCGAACAGGCGAAGGCTGCCGCCATCGGCACCGATATGCCCATCGAGGAGCCGCGCGGGAACATGATCGTCGACATCGGCGGCGGCACCACGGAAGTGGCCGTCATGTCCCTCGGCGGCATGGTGAAAAGCGCATCGATACGCGTGGGCGGCGACGAGCTTGATGAATCGATAATGCGTTATATGCAGCGTACGCACAGTTTGTATATCGGCGAGCAGACGGCCGAGGAAGTGAAGATAAAGGTAGGCAATGCGTTCAAGGGTTCGGTCACCGAGACCATCGATGTCCGCGGGCGCGATTCCATCACCGGTCTTCCGAAAACGCTCACGACGAACTCGGCGGAAATTCGCGAGGCTATGCAGGAGCCGTTGTCGCAGATACTCGAAGCGATAAAGAGCGTTCTCGATGAGACACCGCCGGAACTCGCATCCGATATCGTCGAGCGCGGTATTGTCATGGCCGGAGGTACGGCCCTCCTCAAGGGACTCACGGATTATGTCAGCGCCGAAACGGGCGTGCCGGTGATACTCGCCGAGAACTCGCTCACCTGCGTTGCCGTCGGTTGCGGTAAATTCCTCGAGATAAACCGCTCGATGAAGCCGTATCGAAAGTATCTCTAACGCGGCATGACCGACCTCGGGAAAAACCGCACCATAATCGCATACGCCGCAGCGACGGCTGTCTGTCTCATCTTCATTATTTTTTCGAAGGCGGAATTTTCCCTCGATGTGAAAAAGCTCTATTCGGTGACCGTGTATCCGTTCCAGTACGGCACGCAGAAAGTGTTCCGTACCATCGCGGACTGGTATGCAAGCATATCCGAACTCACGCGGCTTCGCGAGGAGCTCAGGCAGACGCGCGAAAAGCTCGCCGTCTACGAGAACGCCGCGGTGGAATTCGAGGAGATAAAGAACGAGAACAAGCGGCTCTCCGAGCTCCTGCAGATGCAGAAGCAGATCGAGTACCGCACGGTCGCGGCGACCATCGTATCGAAGGACCCGCAGAATTTCTACAGCACCATCATCGTCAACCGCGGGTATCAGGACGGCGTTGAGATCGGCATGCCGGTGATAGCCTATCGCGATGCGGCGAAGGGCGTGGTCGGCAAGGTGATAGAAGTGAGCCGCCGCTATGCACGGATACTCCCCATCACCGATCAGAACTGCAAGATAGGCGCCATGCTCGAAACGACGCGCGCTACCGGCATATTGGCAGGAGAGCAGCCGCGATCGCTTCTGTGCAATCTCGCCTTCGTCGACCGCGTTGTTCCGGTGGCGACCAATGAATCGGTGGTAACGAGCGGCATGGGCGGCATTTTCCCCAAGGGGCTCGTCATCGGCACGGTGAGCGCGGTTGACCGCAAGCTCTACGGGCTTTTCCAGTCGATCACGGTGCGCCCGCTCCTGGATTTCGCGACGCTCGAGGATATCTACATCATCCTCAAGAAAGCGGACACGGACATCAGTTCCATACTGGATGAGGAGTAGGGGATGCGGCGTATCATTGTCATGGGCGGAATACTCCTCGTGCTTACGGTCATTCAGGCGTCGCCGGTATATGACAGCATCCGAAACGCCATTGCCATAAAGCCCGATATCGTTCTCATCGTCATCGTGTTTCTCGGTTTCACGTTCGGTTCGTTCGAGGGGATAATCTATGGTTTTATCGCCGGGTTCACGCAGGATATCATCTCAAGCGGCGTGCTCGGGCTCAATGCGCTTGTGTACCTGAACATCGGATTTCTCGCCGGCCTCTTTTACCGGAAGATAGACAAGAGCGTGCTTTCCACCGTCCTTTTCGTGTTCACCGCAACCGCGGCAAAGAGCATACTCTATTTCATCGTGAACAGCTTCACCTACGACCCGGCGATAACCCTTGCCTTTGCAAAAAAGCAGATACTCTTTGAGATCCCGTTCAACACGGTGCTTTCGCCGGTAGTGTTCCTTATCCTCGACAGACTTTCCGGGCTTCTCGAGCTCATACGCGGCGGACCGCGGCAGGTATGATACGATGAAACGCTTCGCGAAAAGCGCGACTCATGCATTGCGCGGCATTCTGACGGCCGTCGTCAATGAGAGGAACGTCCGCATTCATTGCGGCATCGCGGTGCTTGCGGTGATCCTGGGGTTCGTTCTCGGTATATCGCTCATCGAATGGGCGCTCATCATTTTTGCTATCGGGCTCGTGCTGTCAGCCGAGCTCATCAATACCGCCGTGGAGCATCTTGCCGACCGCGTGTCGCGGAAGCATGACCTCATGATCGCGAAAGCGAAGGATACCGCGGCAGGCGGCGTGCTCATCGCGGCACTAGCTGCTGCTGCTGTCGGCGTGCTTGTGCTTGCTGTCCCCGCGGTAAAGAAGGCGATCGAACTCGTTCATCGCTGAACGATCCCTGTCATCCCCGCAGTATCGATTCGATGCGCGACTTCTCATCCTCGGTGAGCAGAAGCTTCTGTATCGTTTTCACGTTCTCATCGAGCTGCTTCACCGAACTCGCTCCGATAAGCGCCGAGGTGACGCGCTCATCGCGGAGCACCCAGGCCAACGCAAGCTCGGCCATGGCCTGTCCACGATCATCGGCGATCTTTTTGAGAACAACTTCGGTTATGGTCATGCAGCACATCCA
>JBBTBY010000069.1:55077-70714 GCA_038043445.1 Spirochaetota bacterium | reverse complement strand
GACTTGATCATGTCATGGCAAGCGGCCAGAACGTGAACGTGCTTGTCCTCGACACCGAAGTGTACTCGAACACCGGCGGTCAGGCATCGAAGGCCACACCGCGCGGCGCTATCGCGAAGTTCGCGGCAAGCGGCAAGAAGATGGGCAAGAAGAACCTCGGCCTTATGATGATGAGCTACGGCAGCGTGTATGTAGCATCGGTGAACATCGGTGCGAGCCGCCCGCAAGTGCTTAAAGCCATGCTGGAAGCGGAAGCATACAACGGACCGTCCATAGTCATCGCTTATGCAACGTGTATCGCTCACGGCATTCGCGATATGGGCAAGAGCGTATCCGAGGAGAAGCTCGCGTCCGACGCAGGGCATTGGCCGGTGTACCGCTACAATCCGGCGGTCGCGGAAGGCACGAACCCGCTCACGTGGGAATCGAAGGAACCGACGGCTGATTTCATGGGCTACATCAAAGGCGAGACGCGCTACAAATCGCTTGAGGCGATGTTCCCGGCGGAAGCGGAGAAACTCTTCCCGCTCGCGAAGAAGGATGCCGAGAAGCGCTTTGAAACGATAAAGAAGATGCTGTAAATTCGAATTACGAACGATAACGGAGGCGGGGTCACGTGACCCCGCCTCCGTTTTTTTCTCCACACGGCTGTTTTGCATTGACAATCGCATCTCATTTTATATAATAACCGGACAATGAATATTTAAAGGAGTTTTCATGAAAAAGCTATTTCTCACGGTCGCATTCGCCGTCAGCATGTCTGCCGGTGCTTTTGCGGCGCACAGCAGCATGGAAGGGCTTTCACTCGGCATCGGATTCCGCGGGGATTATCTCCTCGGCTCCGGCGGCGTCGGCAATACCGGCTATGGTCCGGCGTTCATGTTCAAGCTTCCGGGTTTCCCGCCCATGTTCGGTGTTGCGTTCAATTTCGGAGCTGCCGGCTTTAACCTCGGTGTGACCGCCGACTGGTGGCTCTTTAAGACGACGCTCGCGAGCGGCACGGTCGACCTGTGCCTCTACATCGGTCCTGGCGTGTACGGGAGCTTCTCTTTCGCATCCAGCTATGCGAATATCGGCGTCGGCCTGCGCATACCGGTCGGGCTGCAGCTCTTCATCATAGCGCCGTTCGAAATATTCCTGGAACTTGCACCTGCCATCGGTGTCGGCGGCATCGGCAATACGATATATTTCCCGGCATGGGGAGTACAGGGCAATCTCGGTTTCCGCTTCTGGTTTTAATACGCTGTCGCGAACAACGGACGCCCCGGTCACGCCGGGGCGTTCTCATTTGTTGGCGGGGTATCGATCACCGGTCTTTTCTTTCCCGTAACGCGCTCGACGCGCGGCATTATCTCGGCGATGACCTCGGGGCTGTACGGATGCGTGACGACGGGTATCGGTTTTTCAGCGACACGATCGGGGAAACCGTACGATTCCATCCGTTTATTATATACGACATGAAGGAGCCGTTCGAGACTCACCGTATCCGCGATGTTATAATGTATGAGCGTATCGAGCGCCGCCGTATCATTTCGCTTGCGATATCGTTCCCAGAGCACGACGGCAGCATATCCGTTGAGTTCCGCCACCTGCGACTGACGTTCTATCCCGAGCTCACGCTCGATCTTCTTAAGCCCGCCGAGAACGCCGAGTGCGGCAAGTTCGCGACGCAGGTCGATATGCGGGGTATCGATGCGCATATGCAGTGCGCGCTCCAGGAACGGTATATCGAATTCCTTCCCGTTGAACGTCACGACGAGCGAAAAGCGTTTGATGTACGCGGGGAATTCATCAAGGTCGCGCCCCTGCACGAACACGCGCGGCGATACGCCGTCATAACAGCCGATGATGGTGACCGCATTCCTGAGCGATCGCACGCCGGTGGTCTCGATATCGAGGAAGAGCGTGCGATCGGCAAGGTACGGGTACATGCGGTACAGATGCTTATGCCTGAGCGCACGGGCGAAATAATCCCAATCGCGGGAGAGAAGGCGTTTTTCCGATTCCGCAAGCCCGCTCACAAGGCTGGCGAGCACTTTCGGGGGGAGGTCGAGGTTCTCACTGCTCGGGGAAAAATCGCGCCATGAGCGTATACCGTTCTCCCACAGATACTGCTCACGCTTCTCGCCGACAAGCCGCACATGAAGAAAGGTACGTTCTAGCATCTAGTCATCCCGCATGCATCACTATACAGAAAATCGGGAAAAAGTAAACACAATGCCGCGTGATCACACCATCGTGAGTGAATTTTTTTTGTGGGTGAAAGGCTCTGATCGATTGACGCCAAATTAAGAGGGATAGACACGAATTGCACGAATAACCACGAATAATTCGTGGAAATTAGTGTAATTCGTGTCTGGCTGCTGATTCCGGCCTCATGCAATTATTTCGCTGCGTTACCACAATAGAAAGTCACACACCACACCATCACATGCCTTGACATCGGCGCCGCATACGGTATTCTGTTCCCACTATGCCCTCGTTCGACCAGCTCATCATGTACGGCGTATCGCTTTTCATAGCGATGGACCCCTTCGGCGTCATGCCGCTTTATTTCACCGCGGTACGTTCTCTTTCCGTGGCACGGCAGAACCGCATGCTCATCGAGTCGTTCATCGTGTCGCTCGCGCTCGGCATGCTCTTCGCCGTCGGCGGGTTCTGGATATTCAAGGCCCTCGGCATGGAACTCGATGATTTCCGCATCGGCGGGGGGCTCGTCTTCCTCATCATCGCGATACAGGCGATCATGAAGAACGATTCGACAGCGGAGCGGATAAGCGCGAAGGACAGGATGCTCTTCGGCATCGTTCCCGTTGCCGTACCGGGCATCGTGGGCCCGGCGGTCATCACGAACCTGGTGTTCATCACCCGCGATTCATCGTTCCTCTGGTCGATACTCATGTTCACGCTCTGCCTCATCGTCACCTACGGCATACTCTTCGTCGCGCGCTACATCATCAAAGCGATAGGCACGAAAGGCCTCATGGTGCTCTCGAAGATATTCGCCCTCCTCCTCGTCGGCATGGCCGTCATGTTCATCCGCACCGGGCTGCAAAGTCTCCTCAAGTGATGCACGCGTGATCGAATTTGCCGTCATACAGCGTGAGATACGCAAGCGCCGTTTCACGCTTGCCGAGATCATCATCACTTCCTGGCATATCTTCCGCAGGTATTTCCGCGTGCTCTTCATCTGTGCGATATGCATCTCCCTGCCGCTCTCGGTCGCGCGATTTCTCGCGAAGCCGTATCTCGTCCCCGTGAACAATGCCATCGCTGCCTGGGCGGAACGCTCCATCGATACGGCAAAAGCGGCCGATCCTGTCATGCATGAAAAGCTCAGAAAAAGCGTGCGCGCCGCCGCCGAGGGCATCGACATCACCGCGTTCATTGCCACGTTCTTTTCCATCATCTCCGGCATGGCCGCGCTCTTTATCGTCAATGAAACGCTCAACGGCGGCAAAGCGAGCGTCCGCGGCGCGCTCGTGAAAGCATTGCGTCGATGGCCATTCGCGCTCGGGGCGCTCGTCGTTTTTTACATCGCCGTTTTTGCCGGGCTTATCTGCTTCATCATACCGGGTATAATTCTCTACATCAACTTCGCGTTCGCGATTGAAGCAGCGACGCTCAGGAACGTATCGCTTGTCCGTGCGCTCACTTACAGCCGTTCGCTCGTCCGCGGACACTGGCTCGATGTGTTCGCGTTCACGATATTCCTCATGATGACCGGCACGCTCATCTCGCTCCTCGTACTCACCCCGTTCATGACGGCGCCGGACAATCTCATTTCCGCCGCCGCATCGACGGCGCTCATCGACGTGTTCTCGCAGTTCGTGTCGGTCGCCTCCGGCATCTATTTCCTCAATCTCGACTTCACCCGCGAGCGCTACGCATGAAGCGCCTGCGCATCAAACGGGTGATGGTGCTCGGCGCATCGGGGTCCATCGGGAAGAACACGCTCGCCGTCATACGGAAATTCCCGCACGATTTTTCCGTCGTCGCGCTGAGCGTATCGAAAAGCATAGACACGCTCGCGCTCGAGGTCAAGCGGTTCAGACCGAAAGCGGTGCACATCGACCGTCCGGATGCTGCCGATGAATTCGAGAAGCGCGTGCGTTTCCACGGGACGGTCTATCGCGGTCCGGAGGGACTTACCGCGATGATACGCGATGTGGGGGCTGATCTTGTCGTCAACGCGCTCGTCGGGAGCGCAGGATTCCTTCCCACGGTCACCGCCATCGAATGCGGCACCGATGTGGCGCTAGCCAACAAGGAAACGCTCGTCGCCGGCGGGGACATCATCATGCCGCTCGCGAAGGAGCGCGGCGTATCGATAATCCCCATCGACAGCGAACACTCGGCGATATTCCAGATCGTCCGCCATTTCCGCGACGTACCGATACATAAGCTCATCCTCACCGCTTCCGGGGGACCGTTCAGGACGCTTAATCGCTCGGCCCTTGCGAGAGTAACACCCAGGGACGCGCTCAAACACCCCACGTGGAACATGGGCGCAAAAATATCGATAGACAGCGCGACGATGATGAACAAGGGTCTTGAGGTCATAGAGGCGCATCACCTCTTCGACATTCCGTACGAGAAGATAGAGGTCGTCATCCATCCGCAGAGCGTCATCCATTCCCTCGTGGAATTCGTCGACGGCGAGATATACGCGCAGATGGGGCCCACCGACATGCGATATCCTATACAGAACGCCCTCACCCACCCGCGTGTGCTCCCCACACCGTTCGATCGCCTCGACCTGACGACACTGAGCGAATTGAATTTCTTTCCCCCGGACAGGAAGAAATTCCCCATGCTCGCGCTCGCCTACCGCTTCGGAAAAAAGGGCGGCGCTGCCGCGGTGGCGTTCAATGCGGCGAACGAGGTGTGCGTCGGGGCGTTCCTTGCCGGGAGCATACGCTTCACCGACATACCGGCGGTCACTGCAAAAATTGCAGCCCGCTTCTCAGCGAAAAAGCTCACCGTCGACGGCATTATGCACGCCGATCACAAGGCGCGGCGCATGGCGGATGAGGAGATAGGGATACTCTAGCGCGGGGAACACTCACCCGTAGCGCGAGTCGCCCGCCTTGGCTCGCGCCAGCTGCGCCGTCCAGGCGCACGCCATCCCCCGGCCCAATACCGTTAAGTTAAGACTGATATGCGTTTGCTCGTCAGCTTGCCAATGTTCCCTTCGACTCCGCTCAGGGAACGGCATCATATGTTCATGCAATAACAGACAAATTCGCTTCCCGAGCCGTTGCCCCAAGCTTGTCGAGGTGGGAGCCGAGGGATGCGATGAGGAACGCAGAATTGAATCTGTTCCCTTAACTGAACAGCATTGCTCCCCGGCCCCTTCTTTTCAGTGCGCAAAGCCAGCCCCTGTCACGCTGCCGTCTTCTCGTAAACCACCTTCCCGCTCTTCATGATATTCTCCAGAAAACCGCTGCTGTCGCGCCCGCGCTCAAGCACCACGGTCTCGATACGGTCGTCCGCTTCTATCGCCTTCCGGTATACCCGCCGCAGCAGATCGAGATAATCCCCGTCAATGCGGTCGAACACGACGGCAAGGTCTATATCGCTGTCGGCTCGTTCCTCTCCGCGCGCACATGAGCCGTAGAGAATGACCATCCTCACAGGGAACTCATCCGCAATATTTTTTGCGGCAATGGTCACGGCATCAAGAATGTTCTTGTCCATGCAACGTACTCCTTGGCTTTTTCAAATATCATCCGCACTTTTTCCAGCGTCATGCTCTCAGAAAGATGCTCTTTATCTTCGGGATAACGAATTTGTGTATTCAGCGGACTTAACAATGCGATATAGTCACGTTTCGAGTCGTCGCACCTTTCGAGCAGCCCGGAAAGCCGCGCCAATCGCATGATATTATGCGTATATGGCGGCTCTGCCTGTTTCGAACGCCAATAATACGCCTTCGTCGATTTTTCGACGGCTTGATGGCAGTAAAAACAACATTGAAGATAGATCGAATTCCTGAACAACACATCGGCAGTACGAATGTCATCGTCAGCCAGTTCTATCCAGTATTTCACCTTTTCATCGCCGGTCATGAGCCGATTATATAGTACCAGGACAAATATGAAAAGGGTCATCGACGCCGATACCGGCGAAAAAATTCCGTTACGCTTGAGAACGTATTTGCGAACAAACCGGCGATGATCGCCTCGGACGACAGCGGCACATTTGAAAAGCGCTGGTAGCGCCCACACATGAAACAGTCCCCATCATAAATTCATCGGGTTTTATCCCTCAACGTTTTTTCATGCACGTAGCGAGCGGCGCGCGGTTGCGAAGTGCTTTAAAAAACGCTGTTCTCCTGTGCGGCTCGACAGGGCGCAGACCTACTTCAGTTTATTCGCAAAGACCAGCAGCTGATTCGACCCGCCCCTGCCGTTCACGATAATATCATTATCCCCGTCACCGTCGATATCCACGATGGCGATATCGCATTCCGCGCTCGCGTCCGATTCGCTCATCATCTTCGCATCCGATGAGCCGATGCCCTGCTTCATCTTCGACAGATCGACGATGGAGAATTTTCCGCCGTCATTGATGTAGATGAAGAGAGCGCGGTCGCTCGCATTGCCGCCGATGACCATGTCAAGGTCACCGTCATTGTCGAGGTCGCCGAAGGCGATGTCCCCGGTCATGACCGGGGCGACCGATGCGGCGTCTCCTTTCGGCGTCTGATACACCTGTGCGTCCTCGGTGAACGTCCCATCACCCGTGCCAAGATAAATGCGGGTGAAACGCCCGCCGTTCGCATCCTTCGGATGACCGGTGCTGCCGATAACAGCGATATCCGGCTTCCCGTCCTTGTTCACATCGACGACGGTCATGGTCCCGTCGATAAGACCGGTGAGCCCGTGTCCCGTTACGAGCGTGAATGTCCCGTCGCCCTTGCCGAGATATACCTCAGCGATGGGCTTGCCGTTGCGCTGTGTCTCCGGTATGCCGGCATTCGCCTTCGGCCCCATGTTCGCCTGACCGATGAGAGCAAGATCGGGTTTCCCGTCGCGGTTGAAATCGCCGATGGCCGCTGCACCGCGCGACACTTTTGCCATGCCGGGGTAGGAACGTGCGGGCATTGTCTCCGGGTCGGAGGGTATGCCTGCGAGAGGAAAGCCTGCTCCGGTAAGATAGCTGAACGTACCGCCATTATTGAGGAATACGCCGGATGTCTCCCAATCGCGCTGTATCATCTGGCCCGCGGGATCGGTACCCGACTCCAAACCCTTCGTGCCGGCGAACACGATATCGATATCACCGTCGCCGTCGAGGTCGGCAAGCTCAAGCACGCCCTTCGACCAGCCGTTCGCATTGTAAAGCCCATGCACGCCTTCATCGGAACGATTATCATTCGCCCCGCCCGACTTTCCCCATGCGCCGGGTACATCCTCAAAATCCTCGCTCGGCAGGTCCTTCCCGAGATCGGCAAGCAGCGAAAAAACACCGCCGTCATTCTTATATACATGGAATATCGCGCTTTCCGCGGCAGGGGCTGTCTTCCCGTAGAGCACGACATCAAGGTCGCCGTCCCTGTCCATATCAGCGAGCCGTATGCACCCGACATCCACGCCGGGTAATTTCGTATCTTCAGCAAGAGCGAACGAACCGTCCGCCTTCTGCATATAAACGAGAATGACGGGCTTTGCCTTCATATTTCCGATGACAATGACATCCTTTTTCCCGTCGCCGTTGATATCGCCGATGGCCATATCCCCCGACGATGTCCCGCTATTCTTCGGATACGGTGTATCCATGACGCGCTTGAAACCAAGCTCGGCAAATGCGCTCGCCGCCAGTATCACCATGAGTGCAAGTCGAAGCATAGTATCCTCCTACTTCATTAATACAGCGGAATAAGCCGTATGCATGGCATTATGTCTTGCGGAAATAAAATGTCAATCCATGCCTCGTAACCATCGCGAAAAGTATAGAACAAGGGCTCACGGTTCCCGAGCGAAGTCGAGGGATGAGCCCTTATTCTCAGCGATCCTGATGACGTTATGATAAACACAACCCCATCGCCGCAGGTGATCGGTATTTTCGCGATATACGCCCTTGCGTTTTCCGATTGACACAACGCAGTAATTGATTATACTTCTCTCAGGCAAACAGGTGGTTATTATGAATACAAAGCTCATCTCTCTCTGCATCGGCATTCTTGCCATATCGGTGATCCCCGCCGCGGGAAAGACCGAATCCGTCGTTGACTCGAAGATAGACCGCGTCATGGTATATCATGACCGCGCGCATGTAACGCGCACCGCGCGGCTCTCATCGGGCGGCGGTATCGTGGATGCCGTGTTCACATCGCTCCCGGGCATCATCTCGGACGAATCGGTACGCGCACGCGTGCTCACGCCGGCCTCCGCGAAGATACTCGATCTGGAAGTACGGAGCGTGGCCGAGGAAAAAGCAGCCGACCCGAAGGCGCAGGTGCTTGAGACGAAGCTCAGGGAGTTACAGGAAGAAAAGGCACGCATCGATGCGAACCTCAGGATGATATCCGTCGAGGATGAGTACCTCGCCGGTGTGCGGAAAAGTTTTCTCGCGGCGTTCGCGGTGCGCGGCAAGGGCGACGAACTCTCGTCAGCGCGGCCGTCCGTGCAGGAGATCGATTCGCTGCTCAAATACTTCACCACACGGAACATGTCCAACGCGCTCTTGCTGATCCGCGAGCAGAAGGCGCAGCAGTCGGTCGCATCGCGTATCGCCGTGGTGCAGCATGATCTGTCGAAGCTTGAGAGCGGTGCCGGGCGTGCGACCAAAACCGCACGGGTGACCGTCGAGACCGCCGGCGCGAGCGTCGTCATGCTCGAACTCTCGTATCATATCGCGAGCGTTGCCTGGAACCCCGGCTACGACATACGCGTGCTCCTTGACGAGAAGAAGACCGAGTTCACCGGCTACGGCGTCGTATCGCAGTCGAGCGGCGAGGACTGGATCGATGCAACGATAGGATTTTCCACCGCGCAGCCGTCGGTACGCGGAACCCTCCCCGACCTCGTCCCGGTATACGCGATACCCCCGGACAGGATTCCACAGAACCGCGGGCTTGTCGTGAGCGGAAAAAAATACGCCACGCAGCAGGAAGCAAACCGCTCTCTTCTGGATAATGTCACCGTCGGCCAATCGCGTTCATCCGATGCGCTTTCCGAAACAACGGCAAGCGGTGACAGGCGCGCGGGTTCGCTCGTATTTTCAGTGCCGAAACGCGCTGATATTCCGAGCGACGGCTCGCCGCACCGCACCTCGATCAGCCGTGAATCATTCCCCGTGCACTTTGAATATCTCAGCATACCGAAATTAAGCCCGTACGCCTTCCTCCAGGCGCTCGGCAGCAACACGCTCACGACACCGATACTCAAGGGCGACCTCAACATCTTCCTCGGCAACGATTTCGTCGGCTCCTCATCGACGGGCAACATCCTCCCCGGCGAGGACTTCGAGCTTTCGCTCAGCGTCAATGAGAACATCCGCGTCACGCGGACGCTCGAGGAACGCGACGAGAAAACATCCGGATTTCTCGGCAATCAGACGCGCGCAAGCTACAGCTTCCTCATCAAGGTGGAGAATTATACCGGCAGCGCCATCGTCATGAACCTGCTCGATCAGATACCGGTGAGCGGTTCGGAAGATGTCGTCGTCGAGGGTATCACGTTCTCACGCGAGCCGTCATTCAGGAACAAACAGGGGATAATCAAATGGCATTTCCCCATGCAGTCGAAGGAAACAGCGACGATATCGTTCTCGTTCACCGTTATCGGCCCGAAGGAAAAGGGCGTCGCCTTTTTTCGCACCACGCTCCCACCGTCGGTGTATCTCCAGCAGCTCATGGACAGCGTCGTTCGGAAAGCGCCGATGCAGATGGATGAAAGCGATTATCGGCCTGAAAAAAGCGCGGCACCGAGCATGCGGCAGAAGATGTATTGATACGTATTACGAAAGGAGCGTCGTAAGCGTATCGGCGATGGCGCTGCCGTCCACCGGCTTGATGAAGAACGCGGCCGCCCCATTGGTGAGCGCATGTTCCACCACGCTGTTATCCGCCTCGCCGGTCACAAAAATGACCTTGACGGCGGGGAATTCCTTTTTTATGTATGCAAGCACATCGATACCGTTCGCACCGGGCATACGGTAATCGATGAGCGCGGCATGTATCGGCTCGGTCTTCATCACGGCTATCGCCTCGTCCCTGCCGTTCGCCTCACGGACGACATAGCCCCGGAGCGATAGGTATTCACACAGCTCCCGCCGTATTATCTCCTCATCATCAACGATCAGTATCGTGCTCATAATCGCCCCTCCCCCGTTTCACTGCGCCGCCGGTATGCTCACCGATACCTCGGTGTGATCGCCTGCAGCACTGTCGAACATGATATCCCCGCCCATGGCCTTCACGATGCCGTACGTTATCGAAAGACCCAGGCCCGTACCCGCGCCCGTCGGTTTTGTCGTATAGAACGGGGTGAAGATGTTCTTCTGCTCATCGGATGACATGCCGGAACCATTATCGCGTATGCTCATGAGTACGGTCCCGTTGTCGGATGATGACCGCACCATGATGACGCGGTCAGTATAACCGCTGTCGGAGGCAGCCTTCTTCTCAATGGCATCCTTCGCATTGGCAATAAGGTTCACGATCACCTGCTCGAATTTGAAGAGATTACCCCGCACCGATGGGACAGTACCGCGGTCGCGCACTATCCGTATACCGCGGCTCCTGTACTGCGTCTCGACCATGAACAGCACATTATCGATCGCCTCATCGATGGAGAACTCGACGATACCGGCCGCCGACTGATCGCGCGAGAAGAGCCGCACCTGCTCGATGATGCTCTTCACCCGTACGATGTATCCGCGCATGGAGTCGATCTTTTTCGCGAAATAATCCTCGTCCATCTTCCCGCTCGTGTACATGCCCTGCATATTATCGATGGCCAGGGAAAGCGCCATCAGCGGCTGATTGACCTCGTGCGCAACACCGGAAGCGAGCACACCGAGCGAGCGCAGTTTATCAGTCTGCACAAGCATGGCCTCGGTACGCTTTCGCTCGGAAATATCCCTGATCGTTCCGGATATCATCTTCGGTTTTTTATTCTCATCAAAACTGACGGATGCGCTCAACGAGCATTCTATCACCCTGCCGTCCCTGTCCTTGAGCGTCACCTCATGGTCGCTCACCGATCCGTTCTTAAGCAGGAGCGCTATCGTCGCGTCCCTGTCGGCGGGCTCTGCATACACATCATAGAGCGACATGCCGATGACCTCGCTGCGGTGATACCTCGTGAATGTCTCCACCGACGGCGACACCTCGGTGATGGTCCCCTCAAGTGTCGCCTCGTAATACACATCCTGCATGTTCTCGAATATGCTCCGATATCGGGCCTCGCTTGATTGCAGCGCGTCCTCGGCGCGTTTCCGGTCGATGATGGTCTGTATCGCCTCAGCGAAGGCCTTCAGGTTCTTTGCGTCGCTTTCGGTATAATCGCTCGGACGGTTCGCCACCGCGGCAAGCGCAACGATGCGACCGTGCGTGAACACCGGCACCACCATGAGATTCGTAAGCAGCACATGCCCCGCAGGGAGCCCTCGTTTCGCGGCATGCATGCCCGCATAGTCGTTCATGATGAATATCCCGCGCTTGCGCACCGCCTCTCCCCATACACCGGCATCGGCAATGGGGAAATGCATCGGTTTGTCGACTATGGAACATCCCTTCATCGCCTCACCTGACCAGGAATGTATCGTCATCACGGACTCATCGCTGTTGATGAACCCGTAGAACCCGAACGTGCTGCCGGTCAGGGAGACAATGGACGACAGCACATGATCGCATATGCCCTTTACATCGGCGCTCTCGCCGGCAGATATTTCCCAGAACGCTTCGAGCTTCCGGTACGCTGTCGCAAGTTCCCGTTCTGCATGTTTGCGCTGTATCACGAAGGCCGCTTTATTGACGACACGCTCTATCACATCCTTGTACGATGCGATATCGTTCGGGGACAGGATGAACAGGGCCCCGAGATGCGTATCCCCCTGAACGATGCCGATCGTGTACACGAACGCGGTGTTGAGCACTTTTTCCGCAATACCGCATACTGCTCTGGGCACATAGCCCGCCAACAATCCGAACAATCCGTCCTCGATACGCTCGAGCTTTCCCGTTCGGTAATGCCGAAGTTCCTGCTCGGTCATCTCATCGACGCGCTTCGTTGTCTTCGTCGGGTCGATGCCGAACAAGGATATCAGCTTTTCATGTGCAACAGGAAGCCCGTCCACCGATACGAAGCACATGTTGCCGGTCGATACATCAAGCGATGTCGTCGCGGTTATCGCCTGACCCAGCAGATCGTGTACGGCCTTCGATACAAAACGATAGACATCGGACGCATTGTCCAAATGCAGCAATGCATTCCCGGTCTCCGCGAGGATACGGTTCGACTCGCGCATTTCGGCCATCATCGCATTATCGAACGCCGGGAAGCCGTCGTTTCCCGTCGGCCGGGAACGGCCTTTCGGTACATCCTTTCTTTTCGCACGCATGGCGATAGTATAGGATATCTGTAGTATTAGGTCAAACAGGTATACTCCAGTTTCCCGTAATGTATTCCCTCCAAGAAATGACACCACGATGATCCGGATGATCAGGATTTTTCGCCGTTTGAGAACCGGATGTGCTTATCCTCATCACTACACTTCAGTGGATAAAATAATCTGGGTGAAAGTAATGCGATGCCGTTACAAAATAGAATGCGGCTGACTTTTGGGAATATGCTTACGCTTTTATCCGTTTTGAAAACCGCTTGCAGCGTCATTGGCAACCTTGCCAGGGAGCTTTGATGACGGCAAATACGGAAAAGTGGAGGGTTTAATGCCGGGAGAACGTTCGACCGCTCACGTCCCCGGAGCAGTTGTCATTACAACCTCGCGGAGCTTTTCCATGAAGTAACGATACTCCCTGAAGTTCACCACTTTGAGAACGAAGTGATCGGGCCCGGGTATGCAACGCCCGAGCTTTATCATCTCCTTCGCCTTTTTAATTTCTTTGTCGATGGCGTCTTTACCGTCTATCATCGCCTCTTTGCGTAGCCCCCCGACGATGCCCATGGTGGGATATTTCTTCCGCACACGGAACGGATCGTTACCCGCGAGCACCTCGTACGGATACATCGCGGTAACGCCGCCCTCCTGCATGAGTCCGGTGAGGTTCTCGACAAGGCCGTCAGAATCGACGAGTATCACTTTGATATTGTGGCGTTTGGCGAAATCCGCAATCTTCTCGTAGCACGGCGTCATGAATTCGCGGAACATCTCCGGCGATATGAGCGAACCGTTCTTCGAGGCCATATCCTCCCAGCATTCGATGACATCGAATTCCACATCGGCGCACATCTTTTCCCAGACGGCGATGGCCATGTCGGTATAATAGTTCATGATATCGTGCACGACATCCGGCATATCGTAGAACGCAAGCGCGAGGTTCTCATCGCCCATGCGCTCTCGCGGAAATCCGTATACACCGCGATGGGTAAGCTGCAGCGGATAATCGCGCGTCTTGTACTCGGCGGCCAACGCCTTCCAGTTCGCGGGAAAGCGCGATGCATCGTTCGGATCGAGATGCTTCTCCTTGTATGCCTCCCAGGTCTTTCTGTCCTTTATCGGCCAGCCTATCGTATGACGCGCGTAATCGCCGCCCTTGTACCACTGCACAATGGTACCGTCGCCGCGATCCTGAATGACGATGTTCTCCTTTTCTTCTATTGTCCGTGCCGGATACATCCGCGATGGGTCCATGTTCACCGGCACCGGCGCCCAGCCGCGATTGGCGCCTTCGAATTGAAGGAGCGTATCTATCGTCGTGCGTATGCCGGGGTGCTCGTTCTCCCAATGTGCATGCGATGCATTCACCCCGCCGAATATCTTCATAAAGGGTACGCGATCGACCTTCTCGCCGGTCAGCGTCCTGACGAAGCGTTCGCGTGATGTCATATCAATTCCGCATCGCCACGTCGACCATCGCCATATAGTTCTCGATGGGGATATAATGCGTGAAGCTGTTCCCCGCGCCTACCGCGTACCCGCCTTTGTCGGCCGTTCGCGCAAGCATTTTTTCCGTACGCTGCTCGATCTCTTTCTTCGACGCGCGGCAGAGAAAATCGACGTCGATGCCGCCCATGATGCCGATGCGCCCCTTGTACTCGTCGTACGCCTCCTCTACCGGCATGATGGCATCCTCATAGGAGTGCTTGCCGTCATAGCCGATGGTATCGATGATATCATCCATGACATTCTTCAGATTGCCGCAGGAATGAAGAACGGCAAGACGGTTATACTTATGTATCGTTTCGACCACGCGCTTGTGCCACGGAACGACGAATTTCTTCATGTCATCGGTTGAGAGCATGGTCTGCGTCTTGAAACCCCAGTCGTCATTGAACATGCATGCACCGACGGTGTCGTAGCGGAGCACGTTCTCATAGTAGCGTATGAAGCGCGATCCGACAGCGTCGAACAGTTCCTGCACAAGAGCGGGGTCATCCACCATCATAAAGCACAACCCTTCGTAGCCGACAAGTCCCATGACATTCTCGAGCAGGCCGCCGGGCGAGAATACGAAAAGCTTCATCCCGTCCGGGAGATGCTTTTTCATTTTCCCGAGCGCGGAATAATCGAACGCATCCGGGTCCGGCCATTGATATTTCTCAAAGTCGGCACGTGAGCTAATGACCTTCTGCGATTCAAGCGATATGGAATTCTTCCGTTCGATGTTCGTATTCTTCGGGAAGCCGAAGAGCGAACCGTGTACGCTCGCGAAGTCGTATCCGACGGCGGCGAACGCCTTGATGCGGAATTTCATCACCGCTTCCATGTCCTTTGGATCAGGATGCTTCTCACCGGTGAAATGCTCCATCACCGGGCCGTTCATAATGAATTCGAAGAGCGTGGCCCGCGAGGGGCGCTCTTTTTTCAGCACTTTCACCAGATTGGAAAAATCCGCTTGTCTCATGGTTTCCTCCGTGGATGCAATAACAGTAGCTACGGTATGCCCTGGAGGCAATGCGAACGATTGTCAATAATTAGGAGAATCTTGCGGTACGATAGTACTATCGTGTGCTACGGAAGATGTTTGAGCAAATTCGCATCTATGGCCAGGCGTGCTGTTTTCTTCTCCATGCCGGTAATACGCCCGTATATCTCTACACGCTCGTTCGCGCGCAGTGTATACGCCCCCTCGATGGATACACGCACTATGCCGAGCACCTTCGCTGCAGCGGGCTTTTTTACCAGGAGCGTGAAAGCGGTCATGCGCCCGTCATCGTGTATCTCGTTCACCGAACCCTGCCAGATGACATATGCCCCATTGTACAGCACCGGGTCCTTCATGACCGTATCATAGGTGACATTATCATCGAACTCGGCATAATCCGGCGGTTTGATGAAATTGGTGAGGAGATGGAAACGGTCCTTCAGATACGGATGCACCTTCTCCCTGTCGATGCCGTTGATGATGACAAGCGCACGATTAATGCGCCCCTCGGCGATGTGCGCCTTCGCCTCGCCGAAACGCTTTATCACGTCACGCGGGGAAAGATCGCCGCCGCGCGAG
>JBBTBY010000069.1:0-55067 GCA_038043445.1 Spirochaetota bacterium | reverse complement strand
CTTTTCCGCTATGGGATCGCTTGTATCCGTCGGCAGTACGCGGGAGATGGTCCGGGCGATGTTCCTCTGATTCACGGCTATAATCACACCGAGAACGATGACGAGCACAAGCAAAGCACCGCCGATGATGTAGCCTCGGGGGAGACTGCGGACATCGACCGATATCATGGGCGGCGTCAGATAATCGTGCGGCTTCAGGTACGGTATTTCCTCATCGATGCTGTCGAACGTCCGTATGCGATCGATATTCGCTTTCGCGGTGATATTGCGCGGGTCTATCTCGAGCACGCGGACATACGCACGAAGCGCTTCCTCGACATTGCCGATGACAAGATTACGGTACCCCTCGGCAAGCAAAGCGCTCGTGTTCATACGGCTTAAGAACAGCGCCTTCTCGATGAAGGGCTTGGCCTCTTCATACTGCTTAAGCGACAACGCCGCATGCGCCAGAAGTGCGTGCGCCTCGGCATTGCGCGGGCTTTTTATCACGGCATCAAGGAGTATGCGTTTGGCCTCTGCATAGCGTCTCGCATGAAGGAGTTTCGATGCTTTTATCAATGGATCGATATCGTTCGCCATGCGCCCACCCATCCCCATTGTAGCGGGGAGGTGAATGAAAGTCAAGGAAATACCGTTGACATTTCCGCTCCCTGCAGGTATAATAGCGCACTATTTTCGCCGTGTGCCTCAATGGGTACGCGTGCGTGAAACACAGTACTTAAGGAGAACATCCATGGCCCGCTCATGCGATATATGCGGCAAAGGCACACTGCGGGGCAACCGCGTAAGCCATTCGAACCGCAAGACACGGCGCATTTTCCAGATCAATCTGCACCCGGTAAAGGCGAACGTGAAAGGCAAAGTAAAACGCATCCGTGTCTGCACCGGCTGCCTCTCGGCGAACAAGGTGGTCAAGGCCGTATAAGGCGCTTGCACCACGATACCGAATGCGCATTGAAATAGGAAAATACGCCGGCTTCTGCCGCGGCGTAAAGCATGCCGTCGATACCGTCTTTCAGGTCGCCCGGTCGACCGACAATGTCCTCACCGACGGCGAGTTGATACACAATCCGCAGACACTTTCGCAATTGACCGAACACGGCGTTCGTGAACTTTCCGGTTCGGACGATCTGTCGGGAAACACCGTCATCGTCCGCGCGCACGGCATCACCCCGGAGCGCATGCATGAGCTTAAGTCGCGCGCGAAGCATGTCGTCAATCTCACCTGCCGCGATGTCGCAAAGGTGCAGGGCATCATAAAAAAACACGATGCTTCGGGGGGCGCGGTCGTCATTTTCGGGAAGGCCGATCACCCCGAGGTCATAGGCCTTCGCGGTTTTGCGCGCACATCCTACGTCGTTCAGAACGAAGCGGACGTGGCATCGCTCCCGGTGCTCACGAAGCCGCTCTTCGTCTCGCAGACGACGATGGAGATGGCCGCGTTCGCTGCGCTGGCAGAAAGGATGGCGGCACGTTTCCCCGGCATCGTCATAATCAATACGATCTGCAACGCGACCGAACTCCGTCAGCGCGAGGTCGCCGAAATGGCCGCGCGCAACGACTGCATCATCGTCGTCGGCGGTGCGGCGAGCTCGAACACGAAACGGCTCGTGGAAATAGCCGCCCGCACGGTCACCACCTTCGCGGTGGAGTCGGCGGAAGCGATACACACGCTCGATCTCAGAAAAAAGGGGTATCGCCGCATCGGGATAACCGCGGGTGCGTCCACGCCGGACTGGCTCATCGAGGAAGTGGCGTCCGCCGTCCGCGAGAACGCATCGCATCCGCTCTTCCGCATCGCAGAGGACATACTTCGATTCATCATCTATACGAACCTTTTCCCGGCAGCGGGGGTACTCCTCATCCCCTTCGCGGTCGCCGACATCACCGGACGCCGGTATCCGATCAACATCGCCCTCATCGCCGCACTCTACTACTTCGCCATGTCGGTGTTCAACAACTACACCAATCGCGCGGGGCTTCGAGCGAGCGACCGCATCCGCTACGATTTCGTCTACCGATTCCGCATCGTGTTCCTTGTCGCCTTCCTCGCATCCGGCGGTGCTGTCGTGGCGGCATCGTATCTCTACGGACTGAACATCTTCATGCTCACCGCCTTCGCCGTCGTCCTCGGCCTCGGCTACAACGCCAGTTATCTCCCCATGCCCGGGGGCGAACGCCGCCTTCTCTTCTTCCGCCTTAAGAACGTACCGGCGTTCAAATCGCTCGTCATCTCAACGGCGCTTACCGTGCTCGTCAACGGCCTTATCATCGTTGATGACAGAAGCGTGCTCATCGATCACCATTTCGCCTTCCTCTTTTCCGGCGCGCTCGTGTTCTGCGTCATGTTCACGCGTCAGACGCTCCTCGAACTGAAAACGGCACAGAGCGACCGCATTGCAGGAGTTACGGGCCTCCTCTCGCTCGTTCGCCCGCGTCATCTCATGATATCCCTCATTGTCCTCCAGGCATGCATGCTCGCGGCGATGACCGCCGGCATCATCGCAGGCCTCTACCCCCTGCAGAAGATCGTCTATTTCATACCGGTGCTTTTCAACGGCGTCCTCATCCTCTTCGCACGCAATCGAACGATACTCCGTTCGAAATACGCCTATGAATTCCTCATCGACTCCAATCTCTGGATAACCGGCGTCATCGGCATCCTGTGATACCCCCTGATTTGACATTTTCGTCCTTCTTTGTGTAATGGCCGCTCTGGAGGAAGTCATGCGCACGTTCTCATGGAACAGTCAGTCCTATCTGATAGACGGCAAGCCGGCCTTCCTTGTGTCGGGCGAATTCCATTACTTCCGTGTGCCGAAAGGCGATTGGGAAAAGCGCCTGCTGCTTTTCAAGAAGGCCGGCGGCAATTGTGTCGCCACCTATATCCCCTGGATACTCCATGAACCGACGGAAGGCCGCATCCTCTTTTCCGACGTCCCTGAACGCGACCTTGAGGGATTCCTTACGCTCTGCAGAACGCTCGGTCTTTTCGTCATCGCCCGCCCCGGGCCGTATCAGTATTCGGAACTCCGCTACGACGGACTGCCCGTGTGGCTCTGCGATAATTACCCGGACCTCCGCGCAAAAACGATGGACGGAAAGGATATCCGCCGATCATCGATATCCTATCTCCACCCGCTCTTCCTTGAAAAGACGAAACACTGGTTCGATGCCGCCTGCCCTATCATCGCGAACCACACCATCGCGAAGGACGGCCCCGTCATCATGGCGCAGCTGGACAATGAGCTTGCCGGCATACATGAATGGTTCGGCTCGCTCGATTATAACCGCGAGGCTATGGGCATCGGCATTTCGGATGGCAGATATCCCGCATTCCTTGCCCGCACATACGCGACCATCAATGCGCTCAATGCGGCCTGCGGCACCGCGTACGATTCATTCACACAGGTACTGCCGTCGTCAAAGTCCGACACGCGTGAGTCACTGCGCATCATGACGGATTACCGCGAGTTCTATTTCTCCGCCATCGCCGAATATATGGCGACGCTCTCGCAGTGGATGCAGGGCTACGGCATCGACTGCACGTTCTGCCATAATTCCGGCAATCCGGGAATGAACGCCTATTTCCGCAATGCGAGATCGCCCGCTTTGCGCGACTTCGTCCTCGGGTCCGATCATTACTACAATCTCAACCTCGATTGGGAGCAGAACAATCCCACGCCGAAATACGCCGGCGGGATATTCCTCTCGCTTGAGATGCTCCGTGCCATGAACATGCCGCCCACCGTGTTCGAACTCCCCGCAGGCAGCCTCTCCGACTGGCCGCCCATCACGAGCGGCGACCTCGCCGCCTGCTACATGACCAACACCGCCTTCGGGATGAAGGGATGCAATTACTACATTTTCACCGGGGGCATCAATCCTGCGAATGCCGGCGCCACCGGCACCGTATACGATTACAGTGCGCCGATATCCGCCGACGGGAAGATCCGCCCATCGTATCACATGATGAAGCGCTACAACGGCTTCCTCAGGAAGAACGCGTGGCTCGCGCAGGCGCATCGCGCAGGAGATATCGCCATCGGATTCGATTGGGATATCGCCCGGCGGAGGGCCATACCCGATACTACCGGCATGTTCGGTGCATCCGCGGCGTATGAATTCATGCAGAAGGGGCTCTTCCTCTCCGCATCGGCAGCGTCGTTCTCACCGAATTATGTCGATCTCCATTCCGATGTTCTCTTCGCCCTGGCGCACACGCCGCTTTTCGTATCCGCGACCGACGCCATGGCGGCATCCGTTCAGCGTCGTCTTGTCGAATTCGTGAAGCTCGGCGGGGCTCTGTGCATAGCGCCGATAATACCGACGCTCGATGAGCATTATCGCCCCTGCACGATATTGATCGATTTTCTCGGCAGCCCCGAAACGGAGAAACTCACGGTGCAAAGCCCGCGTGTCAACGTCGGCCCGGTCGAAACGATTTTCATGAACGGCGGACTTTTCGCATGCGTGCGCCGGCCGCTCTCCGCAGAAGCGATAGCGTTCGAAGATACGACGCACTCCGAGATAGGCTGGGAAAAGGCCGTCGGCGAGAAAGGCGGGAAGGTGCTCTTCCTCGGCTTTCACTGGAAGCAGGGCAATCGCGAACATGAGGCGATGCTGCGCTTCATCGCAAAGTCGCTCGGGCGGAATTTCCCGCTCATCCACTGCGACAATCCGAACATACTGACCTCCCTGCGCGTCAAGGACAAACGGGCGATGCTTTTCGTCATGAACCTCTTCACCTCGCAGCAGCGTGTGAAAATAGCGCTGCAGACACTCGACAGGAAAGGACAGCTGAAACGCCGCACCATATTCTCAGCGAGCGTACCGCCGATGACCGTACGCGCCGTACGTTCACCGTCTCTATGACGATCGACCTTCCTCGACATATCGCCTTTACTGCCAAGATCGTCAAGGAGCCCTGGAGCAGAGGACGGCACTGACAATTCGTGAACGCTCAACTTCATCGTCAATGGCAATGACGGGATCGGCGGATCGGAAAGACCGCGTATGTACCGGCAGTGGTCATGCGATGACATCCGATCTATCAGGAATACAAAGCAAGAAAAAGATAAAAAAACATAAAGCCAACAAAGCGGAAAGATGATAGATTATCTGCATGTCAATGGATGGAGTTCACTATGAAACTGACCGTGCATATCATCCTTAATTCGCATCTGGACCCCGTATGGCTCTGGACATGGCCTCAGGGTGTCGATGAGGTCATCAATACCGCACGGACGAACTGCGATGTCCTCGATGAATATCCCGACATCGTGATAACCCGCGGAGAAGCGTGGTTCTACGATGTCATCAAACGTCTCGATCCGGCACTTTTCGCTCGCGTCAAAGAACATGTAAAGAACGGACGGTGGCACGTCATCGGCGGCTGGTGGATACAGCCGGACTGCAATCTCCCTTCCGCTGCTTCATTCAAACGGCAGGCGGCGGTCGGCAAACGTTTCTTCAGGGAGGAATTCGGCATCGACGTCACTATCGGCTATAATGTCGACAGCTTCGGCCACGCAGCAACACTGCCGGATTTTTTCAGCGATGCGGGATATGACTCCTATGTGATGATGCGCCCGCAGCAGCATGAAAAGGCACTTCCGTCGAACATCTTCACCTGGGAATCGCCGTCGGAGAAGTGCATCACGACGTTTCGCATCAGCAATGCCTACTGCACTACCGGCGGTATTCCGTACGTTGAACAGAACCTGGTAAAAACCATCGAAGATGCCGATCGGCGCATCGGTCATACAATGTGCTTTATAGGTGCAGGAGATCATGGCGGCGGCCCGACGCGCAAGGAGATCGATTGGATGATCGAACACCGTCACTTCGCGCCGGATATTGAACTTATATTCAGCCATCCGCGGGCGTTCTTTGATGCGGTCAGCCGCTCGGGCGTAACGCTTCCGGTGGTCAGGGATGAACTGCAGATGCATGCGGTCGGCTGTTACAGCGTCGTTCACCGTATAAAAAAGGAGATGCGCGCCGCTGAGGACATGGCGCTCGCCGCCGAGCAATGCATGCGCACGATGCCCCATGACAGGAATTCAGAGGTCGCCGCTGAGACGATAGCGTCGGCATGGCGTCACATCCTCTTTAATCAATTCCACGACATACTTGCGGGAAGTTCCATACGCACTGCGTACGATCACGCGTTCGATGAGCTCGGTGCGGCCAAGACGGCGTGCAGAGGCATCATCATCGACAGCGTTCGAAGAAAGGCGATAGCACTTGCACCGTCAAAAGAGATGCAGCTCCTGTTCGCGAACGTTCGGACAGATGATTTCAGCGGCTATGTCGAATTCGAGCCATGGACCGGAGCGATGAACATGAGCGACGAGGCCGGTGCGGCGGTGCCCACCCAGCGGATCAAAGCCGAGGCGACATTCAAGGAGAACCGGCTCATCGCGCATATGTCCATTCCCTCCGGTGCCGCGAAGGTTTTCCGCATTTCGTACGGCGATGCTCCGGCAGCGGTAGCACCCGTGGTGCGCAATGACAGCTCCCTTTCGAACGGTTTTGTCTCGGTATCGCTTGATGCGGGCGGTATTTCATCGATGGGTTTGTACGGCGGTGACAGCCTTATCCGCGGCCCTATACGCATCGCATCGATTGACGACACCTCCGATACATGGTCGCATGGTATCAGTGGATACACGGGTGCGGTAAGCGGCATGTTCAACACCGAAACGCCATGGAGCGTCTGGAACGAAGGTCCGCTGCGGACGACGATGAAAAATGCCATGTCGCTGAGATCATCATCCGTGCTCTGGCAGGTCTATCTTCAGAAGGATGAGCCCATCATCCGTATGCGGCTTCGTGTCAATTGGAATGATAAACAGAAAATAGTGAAACTGCTCATCCCCACGGGGTTCGCGGTCACGGAGCGAATTGACGGCATCCCCGGCGGACGCATCGCGCGTCCATGCAATGGCCAGGAATATCCGGTGTTCGATTTTGTCTCGCTTGCCGGCGCATCATCAGCACTCGCAGTCGTGAGCCGCGATATCTTCGCTGCAGATGTACAGCCCGATGGCATGCTGCGGCTTACCCTCCTCCGCTGCCCCTACTATGCGCATCACGACCCACATAAGGTGATCGAAGGCGATATACGTCCGATAACCGATCAGGGTGAGCATGAATATGAGATAGCGCTCATGCCGATGAAGCATCCGTCATTCGATGTCATTGCCGCGGAGATAACCCGTCAGACGGCCCCGATAATGATGGCAGAGTCGACGAAAGGTATGCCTGGCCGATAGCACGAAAGCGCTATGCCACCCTCGCTCATAAGCATACCGCTGATGAGCGCACACACCGTTTTAACGCGTGAGTGACTTTTCTTTGCAGGTATAGCGCACGGGGTCTTGACCCCGTGTACAGCATGTATGATAAAACAAACACGGGGTTAAAACCCCGTGCTCTTTTATATGGCGGCATATGTTACCTACAATTGAAAGTCACTCACTTTTAACGCCGCTTATTTGACGAAAAAGTTGCTGCGTATTATACTGAACATCATGTTATCTTCGGTCACTGCCCGCACAGCACTCTTCATCCTGACCATTCTATCTTTTACCGTAATTGCCGCCGACCGTATCGTTCTTGAGAACAATGAGATCATCGAATGCACGGTACTCTCGCAGACAAAAGACACTGTCACCTATGAAAAGAACGGGCAATCGACGACCATCGAGAAATCGCAGATAAAAAAACTCGAACTCGATACCGAGGTCGATAAATATTATCGGGCGGCACGGGAAACGAGCGACAACGCAAAGCGGATACTCTATCTCGAGAAATCGGTGGCGCAATTCCCCAACAGCGGGACGAACAGGCTCTTCCTTGTAAAGACGTATCTCTCTATGGGTTCCGTCGAAAAGGCGGACGCGGCCGCGAGCGGCGGAGGGAATGAGTCGCGCCTTGCGCAAGGGCTCGTCCGTCTCAAGGAAGGAAGACCGCGGGCGGCGGCACGCCACCTTGCGTCCGTCGATGTCACCCGTATCGATCCGTCCGATGCCGCCTGCCGCGACATCGCCCTTTCGATAGCACGGGCGCTTTCCGGAAAACTTGATGGAGCGCGTGCGGCGCTCATTGATGCGGGGAAACGCGACACAGCCGACGACGGCCTCGCGATATTGACGAAAGGCGTATCGATATCCGAATATGATAATGCGCTCTCTCAACTGGAAACGTCAGCCGCCGCGAAACGGCCGATAGCCACCAACAGCATGGTACGCTTTGCCGCGGGGACATCATCGCCCGGAGAGAAATTCCTGCAGAATCTCCGCGACGATGCGCGCGAGGATAATAAAAGGTACGATCTCTGCTTTGAAGCGGGCGGGGGCAATCTCATCACGATACTGTTCGATTGGCGCTTCCTCGCACCGTTCTCTGCCGGTGCCGCCGTCGGTTTCGACTACGGCCAGGAACAGACGAACGGACTTTTCATAGACCAGTATCTCTTCAACGGATCGGTATACGGCTCATGGGAATTCCTCAAGGCCGACTATTTCTCCCTCGAAACGCGTCTCCATTTCGGGGTAAGTTTCCTCTACCTCGCCCCGTCCACCTACGGTTCATTCGCGCTTGAATTGACACCGTCGATCATCGCGGTAAGCACGATCAATGTGTACCTTATCGTCAGCAGTATTTTCATGCTCACCTTAAGCGATGTGTCCTTCGCCTGGGTGCCGCAGATAGGCCTCGGCTATCGGCTGAGTTTTTAGGGGTAACAGATGACGCGACGCAATGCGATACTCCTCACCTCCCTCTGCGGTATATGCGTCATCATCCTCTCGGCATTCGATATTTTCCGCGGCAGGCGCGATACGATGTATCAAAGCGCCTTGCGTACGAATGCCGCGTCAATAGTACTTCCGCCGGGAATTTTCGTCTCCACGCTCGGGAGCGATGCGAATGCGGGCCTCTATTCCCACTCCCCGGTGCGAAGCGTGCCGATGGGGCTTCAACGCGCGGCGCAGTACGGCAGAACGAATGTTTTCGTGGCAAAAGGCGTTTACAGCCGCGGGCTCGGCATATCGGCCGGCTCGGACGGCGTGATCATTACGAACTGCGCGGGGCTTGCGCTTCTCGGCGGATGGGAGAACAACTTCTTTTCACGCTCGCCATCGGATCGAAGCGTTCTTGACGGCGGGAATGCCGCATACCGTGTACTTCTCATATCGAATGCACAGTCGCTGCGAGTGACAGGGTTCGCCATCGTGCGAGGAGGAACGACAGCGATAAGCGGCGGCGGCGCAGCAGTCATTGGCGTTACGAGCGCATCATTGTCCGATCTGTCGATCATGTCAAATGTCGGATACAACGGCGGCGGAATGTTCGTATCGAACAGTACGGGTATCACGGTATCATCCTCTTGTTTTTTTTCAAATTACGCTCAGAACTACGGCGGGGCGCTCATGTGCGTACACAGCGGTGATATAACCATACAGAACGCGCATATGCTTCAGGGGTTCGGCGCAGCTCATGCCGGAGGGATATATGCACAATTCAGCAGTAATCTCGTTGCATCGAATATCTTTATACTTTCGAACAACGGCGGTTCCGGGGCAGCCTTCTCCCTCGACCAGACTACGAATATCACGTTCATTCGCCTGACCGCGGCAAGCAATGCTCTCGCATCGCAGGTAATCTATCTCAACAATGCAGGCAGTTTTTCCCTGCGCAATTCTTTCATCACCAATAACGCGATCAACGGCAATATGGTGCTTCTATCCACTGCACGAAGCCTCATCATTTCCGGCTGTGTATTCAGCGGCTCGGGCATTACAACATACGGCATTCAGGAACTCATAGCCGAGACCGGGCAGACGTTCGTCAGCAACGGATTCATGATGGGGTCAATGACATGGCTGTACCATGACACCGTGATAGCCGATACGGTTTTCACCGTCGATGGTGCCGGCATTGCCAATTTTAACATAGAGGGGCAGACCGGTGCGGCGGTATCGAGCGGAAATTATCTGTATTGAAGCGGATATGAAAAACGGCCTGCATTCATTGCGGGTATAATGCGTTTTCGCATGAACAGCAGCACGCTGCTATGGAATTTTTTGCCTTGTACCGGTATACTGACATCGGTAAATAGCCCCCTCGGAGCGGCCAATGACAATGACACACCTTGGATCATGGATAATATTCGTACTCACATTCGTGCTTGCCGTATCGCCTGCACATTCGGCAGCATCACAGAACCTCATCAAGAACGGCGATTTCGAGACCCCCTGCTCCGATATCGGCGGGATAGTCGGCACCTGGACGCCGTGGGGTTTGCCGGCAGGCAAGGACCCCTCGTTCTATGTTGTGGACACCGAACGGCCGCACGGCGGCAAACAAAGCGCAAGGATCTCGCGCACGTCAAAAGAGCCCTCGGTCTGGGACACCGTACTCGCGAGCAATCCGAAGGACAACCCGTTCTTCATCGGATACGCAAAACGCTACACCATCACATTCTGGGCGCGCTCGGCAGCAAGCGGACGATCGGTGCTCGGCATCCTGTCATACGCCAGTGTCGATCCGTTCAGGAATGGACCCCTCGGCATGAATATCCCCTTCGACACCGACACCGAGTGGAAAGAATATTCGTTCACGGCTTCCTACGGGAAGGATTTCTTCATCGCATCCAATGAACAGTGGTTCGGTTATCTCGGCTTCTTTCTTTCGCCCAATGGTGCATCCAATGCGCGAACGCTCTGGATCGACGATGTCCGTGTCGCTGCATCCGATATGGCCGATGCAGGCAGGTTCATCAATTTCGCAACGCTCGCGTATGAAGCGCTTCCCCTTCGGCTCACGAGCGGGTCCGCGGTCGATATCCGCATCAATGCGGCAGAGCGCATCCGCCGGGCGAACAAAAAGGTCGGCGGCATCGCGCAGGCAAGCTTCGGCCGATGGGGCGAGAAGCCGGGGTATCCGTTCAATCTGACGAATGGGGAATACACGCTGTCCAAGGCGATAGAAAATGCGACGCGCGAACTTCAACTGCCGGTAACGCGGTTCTATGACATCGCCGCGGACAACCCTTCGGCCAGTGCGCACAGCGAGCCATTCAAGACATTCGAAGAGGCGCTCGACAAAGCCGCGTGGTATCTTAAGCGCATCGGTGTCGCAGAGGAGACTACGACCATGGAACTTGATGACGTGTTCGCTGTCAAACGCCTCCCGCCGGGGGAGTGGGCGCGCGTTGTTTCCTATTCGGCGGCGAAGGGCTACCGTTTCCAACAGTGGGAGATAGGCAATGAGCCGTTCGTCCGCAACCGGCCATGCCCCATCGGTACCTACGGGAGCGCCTACAGCAACGGGGCGGATTATGCCGATCATGTAGTCGCGGTAAGCAAGGCGATCAAGGCGGTGCAGCCGAATGCGAAGATCGGCCTTGCGATCGAATTCTGCCTGAGCCCGGACCGTCTGATCGAATGGGGTGTCGAGGTAATGCAGCGCGCGGCCGGACACTACGATTTCGTTGCCCCGCACGGGTATGACGCCGGCATCAACACCGCCCTTACGGGGGACGCACAGCTTTCCGAATACGAACGCGGCATCCTCGAGGGCAATGACCGCATCCTCACCATTGCCCGCAAGATCAACGCACTTGCCGCATTGAATAATCCGGGCAGGACAGTAAAGCAGATCGAGACGGAATGGGGGCTCCACCAGGCAACGGATAAGAAAAATCAAAACCAGATGGAATTGAACGCGAACATGGTCGGCACGCTCTACCGCGCGGTACGTCTGCTCTACTATGCCCGCGAAGAAACGGTTTCGGAATCATCGGCCTGGAACCTGTTCGGCAGTTCCCGGTGGAGCACCGGTTTCGCAGCGCTCTATCCGGAGGCGCCTGAAAAACGATCGATGCTCTACTGGCTTTATTACTATTTCAATCGTCATGTCGGGGACTGGGTCGTTGCCATGAGCGGCACGAGCCCCACGCACCGTTCGCCCGATGCACGAGACCTGCCGCGCGTACCGTGCCTTGCGAGCGTTTCCGACGACGAGAAGCGGCTCTTCCTCATGCTGGTGAACTCATCTATGAAGAACAGCGCCGACGCGAGCATCTCGGTGAACGGTTTTAAACTCTCATCGTCATCGATCGAAGCGGTGTCCCTCACCCACGCCGAAGTGAACGGTTCACCGGTCCTCAGTACAAAGGAAGAGTTCGTACATCCGCTCACCGTAGTAGAGCGCGACGGATCGCTAGTGTTCACCATGCCGTCAAAAAGCGTGGCGTTCATCACCGTCACGACGCGATGACCGCCGCCCCGAGCATGTTCATCGAGACTGTTGCAAAAATAGAGCGCAGCGGGTTGCAACCCGCTGTTCTCATCGATTCCGATGAAATTTTGATGTACATTATTCATCGTTGTGGGCGAATAGCATTTTCGCGCCAGCCTCTCATCATGTGGTGACTATTCCCCAAAAAATGTTATATTGGTTCCCACACTTTTCCGGAGCGATCGTATGAATGACAAGAAAGAAGCCCTTGCCACAAAACTGCGCTCATACGGCAGACTCATCGTAGCCTTTTCCGGCGGCACCGATTCTACACTGCTCCTCGCCGTCGCAGTAAAAACGCTCGGCAGCGCGAACGTCGTCGCCGTCACGGCACAGTCAGAAACCTACACGTCGAGCGAACTCACCTATGCGAGCGCGCTTGCGAAGAACATCGGCGTAGAACATGTCGTGCTATCCACCGACGAACTCACCGACGAGAAATTCGCCACGAACGATGCGCTCCGCTGTTTTTACTGCAAATCGCATTTCTATAAGGACGTTCGCGCATTCGCCGAGAAGCGCGGCATGGCGACGATCGCCGACGGCTCGAACAAGGATGATGAGCACGATTACCGCCCCGGGCGCGAAGGGGCGAAGTCGTACGGCGTGGTCAGCCCGCTCATCGAAGCGGGATACACCAAGGTCGACGTTCGTGCTCATTCGAAGGAACTCGGTCTTTCCACCTGGGATAAGCCCGCGAATCCGTGTCTCGCCAGCCGCATCCCCTACGGCTCACGCATCACGAAAGAGAAACTTTCCGCCGTGGAGAACGCCGAGCGCTTCTTCCGCGAACGCGGCATACAGATAGTGCGCGTGCGCCATCACGGCGACGTGGCACGCATTGAGATGACGAGCGAGGACCGCAAGCGATTCCTCAGCGATGAACAGATGACAAGAGAAGCGAACGAGCACTTAAAAAAATCCGGGTTCACCTATGCGGCCATCGACCTCGAAGGGTATCGCACGGGCTCCTTGAACGAGGCGATAGGAAAAAAATGAATATCGCGGTCGGACTTTCCGGCGGCGTCGATTCATCGGTAGCCGCGCTGTTGCTCAAGAATGCCGGGCATTCCATTACCGGCGTTACCATGCGTATCTATTCGCCGGACATACCCATACCCGCGGGGAATGCCTGCTACGGGCCCGATGAGGACCATGATGTAGCCGAAGCATCCGCGCTCTGTAAAAAACTTGGCGTGCCGTATCATGAGATAGACCTCCGCGAAGAATATAAGCGCGAAGTACTTTCCTATTTCGAACGCGAGTACCGCGCGGGGCGAACTCCCAATCCCTGCGTACGCTGCAATGCGCTCGTGAAATTCGGTTTTCTGATATCGCGGTCGCGCGAGATGGGCATATCCTTCGAGAAATTCGCCACCGGTCATTATGCGCGCACCGAATATGATGAAGCGCACAGGCAATGGCTGCTCCTTAAGGCAGTCGATGCAAAACGCGATCAATCATATTTCCTCGGATTTCTCGGACAGGATCAGATAGCATCGGTGCTGTTCCCGCTCGGCGCGATGACGAAGGACGAAGTACGCGCCATCGCCCGCGAGAACGGCCTTGCGGCAGCGGCAAAAAAGGACAGCCAGGATTTCGCCGGCGGCGACTACGCAAAGCTCATCGGCGGCACTTCGAAAAAAGGCGTGATACGGCACGTCAATGGCAGTGAGCTCGGCATGCATGACGGCATAGAACATTACACCGTCGGTCAGCGGCGGGGATTGAAGATAGCATATGCATCACCGCTCTATGTTGTGAAGATCGATGCGGATACGAACACGGTATTCGTCGGGGATGATGCCGACCTCTTACGCGATTCCTGCATCGTCCGGAACGTCAATTGGATATTGCAGAAAGTCGATACGCCGACGCACGTTACCGTTAAGATACGGTCAGCCCACGCCGGGATCGGCGCGGCGATAGCACCGGAAGGCGATGCGGTACGCGTTACGTTCGACGAGCACGAGCGCGCGGTAACCCCCGGTCAGGCGGCGGTGTTCTATGACGGCAACATCGTTCTCGGTGCAGGCATCATCGACTGAAGCAAAATATTCAAGCGTCGCATCAGTGTTTCACCGGCCGCATACAGAACGCGAAAGCCACAATAATTTCACCGTTGATCGTCATCATCGAGCATCTGAAGGAGTTTTCTCATCGTTCTCCAATTCCGTGTCGTCGCGGACATGGCGAAGATCTTCTCGAGATAGTTGTTATTGTATTTCGACCTGCTGTACCCCTCGCTGTATGACGAATAGATAATATCGCCCTTTATCGAAAACTTCTCGGATGCACTCTTAACCTGAGACAGGACCTTCTGCCCGCCCGTCGGCACATGTTCCAGAATAGTAATGAACAATCTATCTTCGTTCCCTTTCTTCTCAAATGGATGCGATGCCGCCGCTTTCTTGAAATCCGCTTTGCCCTTTACCATAACAGCGACATCCAAACCGGCATCGTTCCGTATCGAAGATCGTATATCATCCGCCAATTGTTCAGCATCGCTCTTCCTGGAGTCGAAAACGGCGTTCCCGCTTTGGATATATGTCCGTACGTTCGTCAGCCCGAGACGATCGAGTGTAGCCCTGAGATCGTCCATTTTGAGGACAACGCCGCCGACATTAATGCCTCGTATCAAGAGGACGAACTTCATGTTTTCTGCCATAGACCTTTTTCAGGTTTCCTTCTTTGCAATGATCGCCGAAATGAGCAGGCCGATCGAACCGAGGATCAATCCGATGTCAAGCATTACCCCAAGTCGAAACACGCCGAACAGCCCATAGAATAATCCGAAAACGCTCAGCGTAATTGGCCATTTTTTTGAACCGAATGCGTTCATGAAAAGCGCAAGACCGATCACGGTCGATAAGGTCGGGCAGGGCACAAGTCCAACCGGGGCCATGATCGCATACTGAAAAAACTGGATATTCTCAAGAAAATGAGGGTACACTAAACCGTATAGCAGCATCGGGATGCCGAGAAAAAGATTCGGATTGATGGCCACCTTCACCTTTCCTTTCGGCATGAGGATTCCGAACATCATCAGAAGAAGCGATGCCGCCCCGAGAACGATCGCTGTGAACGGATTTTTTGCGAGAAACGCGAACACCGCAACCGACAGCAACGGCATGGTTGCCATAATGGACGACAACCTCTTCGGCGGCCGAAGACCGATAACGAGCAATAGAATAAAAACATAGATCGCTATGTGCCAGGCAATAGCGACGGTCGAATACTGGCTCGCAATGCCGGCCAATCCGCTGAGAATAACTTCTTTATTCGGCATATGATGCTCCTTCGTTTTGCATGCATTCCGCTCGTTAAGCGGCTTTTTTGCCCTTACACTTATTGATCTCGATGGTTATATGCGCGAGTTCATGGACAGCGCGCAACCTCGTACGGTACTCGTCGAGCGTATATTTCCTTTTCGCCACAATGGACAGGATACAGGCGTATTTGTTCTGCGCTACTTTCCAGAGATGCAGATCGCATATTTTCGAATCGCCGTCCGATTCGATCGCATGGGCTATCTCATGGGCAACAGGACCATCTGCTCCGTGTTCAAGCAGAATGGAACCGGTGTCTTTCAGTAAAAGGGCCGCCCAGCGGATGATCAGCCCCGCACCCACCAGCCCCATGAACGGATCAAGCCATTGTATCCTCAGGAGTTTTGCACCGAGGAGCGCCGCGATGGCCAGAACGGACGTTACGGCATCGGCGACAACATGCAGATATGCCGATTTCAAATTGAGGTCATCATGCATATGATCATGATGTTCATGCCCGTGTTCATGCCCGTGGCTGGCATGAGCATGCGTGCCTGTGTTCAGGATGATCGCGCACGCCAGATTGATCAGCAATCCGATGATCGCAACGATCAATGCCTCGTCGTAGCGTATCGGCAGGGGATGAACGACTCTTTCGATGGAAGTAAATATCATATAGCATGCGACGATGCCGAGAACGATCGCGCTCGTATACGCGCCGAGTATCTCTATCTTCCATGTCCCGAACGTGAATCGCCGATCACGCGCATATCGCCTGGCGAGAACATAGGCGAGCAACGAAACACCGAGTGCGAACGCATGAGTCCCCATGTGCCAGCCGTCGGCGAAAAGCGCCATCGAATTCGTCATCAGCCCAAAAGCTATCTCCGCAGTCATAGTCACAAGCGTCACTGCCACGACGATGAACGTCCGCTTTTCCGTCGCTCTCTTCTCTATATTGAACGTATGCTGATGCTGCCACAATTCTATCCGTTCTCTATGCATTGCTGTTTCCTTTGCACTCCCGATACATTTATTCTGCATTCTATATTACACGATAAAATCATCAAGGTCCATCTTCTTCTCATTGTCGGCATGGCGCGATACCGATACAACTCGAGCAACATCGAATCCGGTTTGCTTGAGTTCAATCACGGCATTCGCTGCCCGCGCGCCCCACGTTGGATCTTTTCCTTCAGCCGGATTGTGGTTCGTTTTTGATTTGACCATTCATATATGCATGATATACTGCGAATCACACGAATAATCCTGCACTAAAAGAGCCATGCTATGAAAGAACTGTTATCCGGAGACGAAGCAATTGCCCAGGCCGCCGCGGAAGCGGGCGTGGGCGTTGCCTCCGCATATCCCGGAACGCCGTCGACGGAAATACTGGAAAGTATTATCACCCGCGTACCGGCCATCGATGCGACCTGGAGCGTGAACGAGAAGACCGCCTTCGAGACCGCATACGGAGCCGCGGTGGGCGGTGTTCGGTCGCTCACGGCGATGAAGCATGTCGGCCTTAATGTTGCTGCAGATCCGCTCCTCACCAGCGCCTACACGGGCGTGAACGCCGGTTTCGTGATAGTCGTTGCGGACGACCCGGGTATGTTCTCCTCGCAGAACGAGCAGGACTCGCGATGGTATGCACGCTTCTCGAAACTGCCGCTCCTTGAACCCGCCGATTCGCAGGAAGTGCTCGATTTCACAAAAGCGGCATACGAGCTTTCCGAGAGATTCGATACCCCTGTCATCGTGCGGCTCACCACACGCATAGCGCATACGAAGACCGCGGTCGATACGAACGCGCATGCACCGATAACCGGCAAATTCACGTTCGCCAAAGACCCGAAGAAATACGTGATGATACCCTCACATGCCGTCGTACGTCATCGCATGCTCGAAGAGCGCCTCATCACACTCGCTGCGTACTCTGACGACTGTGCGTTCAACCGCATCGAGAAAGGCGGCCCGCTCGGGATCATCACCGCCGGCGTCGATTACCAATACGTAAAAGAGATTTTCCCCGAGGCATCGATACTGAAGCTCGGGATGGTACACCCCCTGCCAAAAAAGCTCATCGCGTCGTTCGCATCGTCGGTCAGGGAGTGTATGGTCATAGAATCGCTCGATGCCGTCATAGAAGAGCAGGTGCGCGCCATGGGCATATCGCTCCTGCCGAGGAAGCATCCGTTCACGAGCGAACTTTCCGCCGACGTGCTCTCCGTATACACGGGAAAGGAGAATGCATCGGCGTCCGCGGGCGGGCCGATACCGGGGCGTCCGCCCTCGCTCTGTACCGGCTGTTCGCATCATGAGGTCTTCGAGATACTCCGTGATCTCAATGTCATCGTCACCGGCGATATCGGCTGCTACACGCTCGGCACCATGCCGCCGTACAGCGCCATGGACACGTGCCTGTGCATGGGCGCGAGCATTACCATGGCGAGCGGCTTCACTCGCGCACAGGCGTTCGGCGGAACGAAAGCCCCCATCGTCGCTGTGCTCGGCGACTCGACGTTCATTCACACCGGCATTCCCGCGCTCATCGATGCCGTTTACAACAGGACGAATATCACCGTCATCGTGCTCGATAATTACATCACCGCGATGACGGGGCATCAGTCGAACCCGGCCACCGGCATTACCGCCAAGGGGGAGAAGACGGTCAGGCTCGATCTCGAGGCGCTCGGACGCGGCGTAGGCGTATCACGCATCGTCAAATTCAATCCGTTCAAGGAAAAGGAAATGGCGAAGCTGATACGTGCGGAGATAGAAGCCGCCGCACCGTCGCTCATCATCGCGGAAGCGCCGTGCATCTTCTACCGCAAGCGATTCCCGAACGGAGAACGCCGATGAGCAGCACGCGGAGCATTCTCATCGCCGGTGTCGGCGGACAGGGCATCATACTCTGCTCGGAGATACTCTCAGATGCGCTTCTCCTCGCCGGTTTCGATGTAAAGAAGAGCGAGATACACGGCATGAGCCAGCGCGGCGGGAGCGTGACGAGCCACATACGCTATGGCACGAAGGTGTATTCTCCCATCATCCCCGACGGCACAGCGGACGTCATCCTCGCATTCGAGCGGCTTGAGGCGGTACGCGAGCTTACGCTCCTTGCTGCCAGCGGCACGGTCATCGTCAACAATGAATCGATAATGCCGACGACCACGGTCCATGGCGGGCAGGCATATCCGGACGACATCGAGGCACGGTTGAAAAAGAAAGCATCCCGCGTTATCATGGTGGACGCAGCGAACGAAGCGAAAGCGCTCGGCAATGCACGCGTGTTCAACACGATACTGCTCGGCGTGCTCGCGCGCGAGCTCTCGGTTGCGGACGATATATTCGAGAAAGCGATAGGCATGCATGTCGCGGAACAGTTCCGCACATTGAACATACAGGCCTTCGCACGGGGGAAAACGCTGTGATATTGGACAAAAAAGCGGAGATGATGACGGAATCCGCGAAGAAGAAGCTGCAGCTTACGCGGCTGAAAGAGACCGTCGCCTACTGCTACGACCGGGTACCCTATTACAAGAAGAAGATGGACGAAGCAGGCGTGAAGCCGTCACATATCAAGACGCTTGCCGACATCGCCAAACTCCCCTTCACCACCAAGGACGATCTCAGGGATAATTATCCCTTCGGCCTCTTTGCCGTACCGATGAAACAGATCGTGCGCATCCATGCCTCAAGCGGTACCACGGGTAAGCCCACGGTGGTCGGGTATACGAAAGCGGATATCGGCGTGTGGGCGGAAGTAATGGCGCGTACGCTTGCCGCCTGCGGTGCGACGAAAAGCTCCGTCATCCAGAACGCCTACGGCTACGGGCTTTTCACCGGGGGCTTGGGCATCCATTACGGGGCCGAACGTCTCGGCGCCGCTGTCATACCGGTATCCGTCGGCAATACGCCGCGGCAGATAATGCTCATGGAGGATTTCAGGAGCGATGTGCTCTGCTGTACGCCCTCGTATTCGCTCCACATCGCCGAGGTCGCGCGCGAAAAGGGCGTCGACCCGTCGCGCCTCCCGATACAGTTCGGCGTGTTCGGTGCCGAGCCCTGGTCGGATAATATGCGCAAGGAGATAGAGGAACGGCTGTCCATACGCGCGAACGATATCTACGGGCTCTCGGAAGTCATCGGCCCCGGCGTCTCAAGCGAATGCGAGATGCAGGACGGTCTCCATATCTTCGACGACCACTTCTACCCCGAGATCATCGACCCCAAGACGCTTACCCCGCTCCTCCACGGCGAGAAGGGCGAGCTTGTGTTCACCTCATTGACAAAGCAGGGCTTCCCGGTCCTGCGCTATCGAACGAAGGACATATCGATCATCAATCCGTCCCCCTGTCACTGCGGGCGTACGCATGTGCGCATGAAGCGCATCTTCGGACGCACCGACGACATGCTCATCATACGCGGCGTGAACGTTTTCCCCTCGCAGATAGAGAGCGTGCTCATGAACATCGAGGGGGCCGAACCGCACTACGAGATAGTCGTCCGGCGCGAAGAGTCGCTCGATGAGCTCGAGGTGCGCGTCGAGGTGAACGAGAAGCTGTTCAGCGATGAGGTGAAGATGCTTGAATCGCTGGAAAAGAGGATAGTCGCGGAAATGGAGAGCCTCCTCGGGATAACCGTACGCGTGAAGCTCGTGGAACCGAAGACGATACAGCGCTCCGAGGGCAAGGCCAAGCGCGTCATCGATATGAGAACAAAACCGACGGGGGCATGACATGACCATCAGGCAAATTTCAGTGTTCGTCGAGAACAAGTCCGGACGCCTCTTCGACGTAGCGGAAACGCTCGGGAAAGCGAACATCAACATACGCGCGCTTTCGCTCGCGGACACGCTCGATTTCGGGGTCATACGCCTTATCGTCGATGATGTAGCCAAGGCGACCGATGCGCTTAAAGTGGCGGGCTTCACCGCATCGCTCACTGATGTACTCGCGATACGTATCGCCGATGTGCCGGGCGGGCTTGCCGGGGTGCTTTCCGTGCTCACGAAAAAAGGCATCGACATCGAATATATGTACGCGTTCGCCGGAAGCACGGGAAAGGACGCTGTCATGATATTCCGCATCGAAAAAGCCGCGGACGCGGTCAAAGCCCTGTCCGACACCAAAGGGCTGCTCTTATCCGATGAGGAGCTGCGTTCGCTCTAGGCGTTCACTGCACCGCGCGTAATGCCGCATCAAGCTTCTGTCGGCTCTTCTCATGGAAATTGCGGGCATCCTTGTAATTCTCGCTCACCGTGGTCACCCGTTCAAAGAGATCGACCGCCGCCTCAAAATCGCTTTCATTGTATTTCTGCACCGCTTCATTATACCATCCGTCGACCGATGGGGTAAGCTTTTCCGTCAGCATCCGTATCTTCGCATCATAGACGCTGTTGAGCGGATCGTTCAGCTTGCAGCGGCGATAGAGCCTGAGCGCATCGTAGTGATCGTTCTTGGCGATGTATGCCTCCGCATTGGCAACGTGCCGGCGGTTGGCCTGCATGATGGCTATGCGATTGAGCAGATCGAACGTAGCGTCGTCCTTCTTTATCCAATATGATCGGTTGAGATACGATACCGCGGTATCGTACTGCCTCGCATCGTAGGCACGCTTCCCGAGATCGAAGTACCGATGCGCCTCGGAGGCGAGACGGTCCTCGCGTTCCGCGATGCGTCCCGACGCCGTGCCGTTACCCGGGTCCGCCCGCAATATGCGCAGATAGATATCGGTCGCTCCCTTCGTATCTTTCGCCTGCCATTTCCTGTCGGCGGACTTGAGAAGCGCCTCGATGTCCTTCCTCAGCTGCGGCGCTATCGCGTTGAGCGATTTCTTCGCGGACACATCATAGACATCCTCGGGCTTGTCGGAAAAACGCAGCGCGAGAACGCGCTGGAACTGCACGCCAGCGTCGACATACCGCTTCTGCGATATGGACGTCCTGCCCGCATAATACTCATTGCGCTTACGCGTCATTATCTCCGACTCCAGGGACGCGAGCGCCGACTTCGCCTGCGCATTGCGCGGCTGAAGCGCCATGGCGCGAAGGAGTATGTCACGCGCTTGGATGTAATTGCGTATATCCGCGTCCGCATCGTCGGCGATCGATGAGCTCTTCTGCAGAAGGAAACCCACCCTGTCTTCGTCGGAAAAACCCGCGTCCCAGTTCATATGCGCACACGAGACGCCGAGGAATGCCAGCGCGACAAGTGTCGTAACGGTTCGCATCATTTCACCCGGTACACGGTTATCGGTTCGCTTTTCCCTTTCACCGTGATGGGCTCTATCTTGAAGAATTTATAATCGCGCGCTTTTGAAGGAGAGCATGCCCGTACCGACTCGGCCACCAAAATGTCGCCCTTTCCCGCCGCGGAGCAGAGTCTCGCGCCGAGATTGACCGCATCGCCGATCACGGTGTAGTCCATTCGGTCAGTGGCGCCCATACTCCCCATGATCACATCGCCAATATTGATGCCGATGCCGACAGCGATGGATGCATCACGAATGGCTTTTTTCTTCTTGAGCTCATTGGCCATGGTACGCTGTATCTCAACGGCCGCCTTGAGGGCATTGATCGCCATCGCCTTGCCCTGGAATATCGCCATCACTTCATCGCCTACGTACTTATCGATATCGCCGCGATACTTGAGTATGATCTTCGTCTGCAGATCGAGATAGAAGTTGAGCATTTCCACCACTTCTTCCGGCTGGCGATGCTCGCTGTAGGACGTGAACCCGCGAATATCGGAGAAGAACACAGCGACCGTTTTTCGCTCGCCTTTGCGCCCGACCTCAATGCCTGTTTTTCCCGCGGAGTCACGTATCATCTCTACCGTGGATGCGGAAACGAATTTCTGCATTGCGAGCTTTTCTCTCAGATGCGCCGTCATTTCATTAAAACTTACGGACAGGCGGCCGATCTCATCCGGCGATTGTATATCGAGCTGCAGCGTCATATCGCCGCTCTTGACCGCTTTCACCCCTTCCGCGAGTATCAGTATCGGACGGACGATGAGCATGCCGACAAGGTACATAAGCAATGCCGCGATGGCAACGACGATAAGGCTTGCGACGAATACGGCGGTGCGCGAACGATAGAAAACGGCAAGCACTTCCCGCTCGACAAAGCGCAGCTGAATGATGCCGAGCGACGCGACGCGCACTTCTCCTTTCAGCTTTACACGCCACTCGACGGGGAATGTATAGAGATAGTAGCGTTCACCGGCGTCAGTTATGACATCGCGGTGGAATTCCTTGATGAGCATAAGCTCATTGAGCGTAGCCTTGGGGAGCATAGTATCGACGCGCTTGGGGTCGGAATGTGCGATATACACCGCATTGGCGATATGCTTTTCATCGCTGGTACGCGCATATTTATATTCAGCGACGAAGGCCGATGAAAGACCGCTGATGCGGCTTGCCCGGAGATTGTTCACATAATCGCTGATGATGCCGCGCTTATTCTGCGTTATCCCTTCGATGGTGATGCTCGAAAGGCCGACGGCCGTCGCCCGACATGTCTCATCCGTCTTTTCAATGAGCGCGCTGTACTGCACGGATAGAAGGATGATACCGAGCACCATGATGACGAAGAGTACAATGATCGTCGTTATCCCTATCAGCTTGGCCTTTATGCTGAAAAGCACCGTAATAAGCTTGTTAATGAAGGGAATGCGGCTTACGATCGGCTGAATCGCCATGGCGATGGAATAGAGCGGATCGATATAGGCGTGTACGGTCGCATGAACGGGGATCATCGCTTTCGTATTTCGTGTTATAGTAGTCTTCATGCGACCATAATAGGAAAAACGCCGTTTTTGTCAAGGTTGTCGGAGAAATTATGTTGCCATGCATGACGCCATCCATGACCGCCCTTGACTTTTCACCCGATCTCGACTACATTATATATGGTTATTAACATCCATATATGAGTGCATATGATACCCGCACTGAAACGAGGACTCGAGATACTCAAGCTCATACTCATGAGCGAATGCCCCCTGGGGTACAACGAGATACTCGCCCGCACCCGCATCCCGCCGTCGAGCGTAACCCGGCTCCTGAAAAGCCTTGAAGAGGGCCGTTATATCGTAAAGGATGTGAACGGAAAATACCGCGCGGGGAACGAACTGCTCGTGCTTGGATACTCGACACCGGCGTTCTCCCGCCTGCTTGACCGGGCACAACAGGCATTGCAGACGCTTTCCGATGATGCAGAGAATACCGCGATACTCATGTACTGGAACGGCAGAGAGATGCAATCCATCGCAAAGGTCATCCATCCGTTCTCCATATCCATGCAGGAGACGGGAACACTGTCATCGGACCATTCGACAACGCCTTGGGGCGCACTTTTCTATCTGCACATGGACGCATCCATGCAGCGGGAAGCGGAACGCGGCATGTCGAAAAAAAAGGAATTCCTCTCCTCCCTGCGCTCGATACATTCGTCGTTCAAAAAGAACGGATATATCGTTGAGGACGGTTTCATGTACAGGAATATCCGGAGGATAGCTGCACCGGTATTCGAACAGGAACGTATCGTCGGTGCTGTCGGACTTGGCGGCAACACATTGACCATCCCCGACGAACGTATAGCACCGTATGCCCGGCTCGTTAAGAACACCGCAGACGGATTGTCGTTGAAACGTATCGAGATCGATCACAAGGAGCCGCAATGAAACCGAATGTACTGTTCCTGTTCAGCGATCAGCATAATGCGAAAGTGCTCGGCCACAAAGGCCATGCGAACGTACGGACGCCGAATCTGGACAGATTGGCCGCCGAAGGTGTGCGCTTTGACAATGCGATCACACAGAACCCCATATGTACGCCGAGCAGGGTATCATTCCTCTCGGGGCAATACTGCCACAATCACGGCTATTACGGTCTTTCGGGGCCCAATCCCGGCGGGCTGCCGTCCGTCCTGGGGCATTTCCGACGCGCGGGATACCGCACCAGCGCCGTCGGGAAGATCCACTGTCCGGAATACTGGATAGAGGATGATGCGGATAATTTCCATGAGACCTGCGACGGCTGCAGCATTGTCGGCATGTCGAAACAATATAGAACCTTCCTTGAGTCGCGAGGCAAACTGCATCTTGAGGATCACGGCTCACTCACCGAATTCGGCAAGCGCGGCACGCAGAGCATGGAGGGACGACCCTCGCCGCTCAGTTTCGAGGAATCACAGGAGGGATGGATAGGACAGAACACGATAGATTTCATGGAGCGATCTCGCACCGAAGGAAAACCGTTCTTTGCATTCGCCAGTTTCCCGCGGCCGCATCAATGCACCGCACCGAGCGAACCATTCTGGTCGATGTACGAAGGCATGGACCTCGTGCTTCCGCCGAACGCTGACTATGACATGCATGCCGCAGGCAAAGCACCCCATGCGATACGAAGCGCTGAGACATGGCGTAAAGGCGATTGGGCGCTCATGGAACCGAAGACATTCGAAGCGGCGCGTATGCGAAAACTTCGCGGATACCTCGCCGCGATAAGCCAGACCGATCATGCCGTCGGGATGACGCTCGACTATCTTGACCGTGCGGGACTTGCCGATGACACTATCGTTATCTATTCGACCGATCACGGCGATTACGCCTGCGAGCACGGCATCATGGAGAAGGCGCCGGGCATATGCGCCGATGCCATAACACGCATCCCGATGCTGTGGCGATGGAACGGTCATTGCAAGAAGGGCCATATCGCGCGGGGGCTTGTAGAATCCGTAGATGTGGCGAACACGCTTTGCGATCTCGCAGGGCTTGAGCGCATGGAGACCGCTGACGGGGGATCGCTTACTGCGCTCCTGAATGGCGGAAGCGATACGGTGCATGCTATCGCGGTGACGGAATTCTCCTGGAGCAAAAGCGTTCGCAAAGGAAAGTATCGGCTCGTGTGGTATCCGAAAGCGATGTTCGCAAAGGAATATCCGGATGGGTTCGGGGAACTGTACGATATCGAGAGCGACCCGTGGGAGATGAAGAATCTCTACTTTGATGCAGCCTATCGCGCCGTCATTGATGAGTTAAACCGCGATCTCGCCGAATGGCTGATAACGACCACGCGTCCGAAAAGCGTGTGGCCGCCGTCGTATACACATTCGATACAAAGCGTTGAACGGTATAAGATACGGGTGAACGCGGACGGTAAGATGCCGTGGCGGCACATCAACAGCATAGCGGGAGGGAATTATACATGAAATACGTCATCGTATGTTTTGCCGCAGTCATGCTCTGCGGTGCGGATATCTATGTTGCAGAGAACGGGAATGATGATGCCCCGGGTGCAAAAGAAAAGCCCTTCCGTACGATAACGCGTGCGCGCGATGCCGCCCGTGAAAAACGCAACGAAGCGGTCACCATATATCTCCGCGGCGGTACGTATTTCCTTGACAGCGCTGTCGTGTTCACTGCAGAAGACAGCGGGACGCAGAGTACGCCGCGCGTGTATACGAGCGCTCCCGGAGAACGGGCCGTTGTGTACGGCGGGCGCCGCATACAGGGATGGTCGGCAATGGGCGGCGGCGTGTATACGGCTTCCGTTGAGCCGGGATGGGTATTCCATCAAATGGAAGAGAATGGTATTGCTGCAAGGAAGGCGCGTCATCCGAACACGGGGTATCTCATTGTTGAAGCGGGAATACCGCAGCGTGATAAGAACGGTGCGGTAGTCCAGGATACATTGTGGGGGATACGCCACTCGCAGAAGGAATTCGTCTATAAGGACGGTGACATTCCATGGGATATCCCGCAGGCGGAGGTTTTCATCTGGGCCGGCTTTGACTGGTTCGGCAATCTCATTCCGGTAAAATCGATGGACCGCGAAAAACGCATCCTAGCGCTGGCACGGACAACGCTTGTGCCTATCGTCATACGCAAGGAGCGTCGCTATTACCTGCAGAATGTCCGCGAGGCACTCGATGTTCCCGGGGAATTCTATCTCGATGCCGCTGCCGGAAAACTTTTCTATAAGCCGATGAAAGAACCGATAGACAGACAGCTCATCATTGCGGCACGAACAACGCGTATCCTTTCCTTCGTCGGCACATCCAATGAGCATGTGGCGCATATCACCGTACGGGGCATCGATCTTTCGCTCTCGGACTACAGCAATTGTTTCGTCGAAACAGAAGGCACGCATGGACTGGGCGTATGGAATGAGCCGTTGAACAAGGACGGTGCTGTCTATTTTGAGAATGCATCGGAATGCGCCGTCGAGCACTGCCGCATCGCCAATGCCGGCTACAGCGGCGCCGCCTTTGTCTGGGGCGCCGTATCGAACCGCGTGTACGGATGCGAGATAGCATCACCGGGCTTCCACGGCGTTCTTCTCTCCGGCTACCGTGCGAAATTCGGCACTGCGTTCGATATGAACAAATACAATATCATCGAGAACAACTGGATACATCATGTCGGACGAGAAGCGGGGCACGGCGCCGGGGTATTCATCTGGGCAAGCGGACATAACAGGATAACCCATAATGTCATGCATGACAGCCCGCGCTACGGCATCTGCATCAAAGGGGAGGGCATGTCCGATGACAAAACAGCGAATTGGGCGGGGAATATCGTGGGCCCTCATGACCGTTATCCGTATGTGCATTCGCGGTATAATTATCTCGCCTATAACGATATATTCCGCGTAAGCACCGACACCGAGGATAATGGTTTTATTTCATACTGGCATCCCGGCGAAAGCAATATCGCTTACAATAATCTTCTGCACGATTCAAAGCGCGAGCTCGGGGGGCTCGGCATGGCAGTGTACCTCGATGACGGCGCGGACTACTGCCGGCTTGAGAACAATATCATCTACAATGTTCTCGGCGGCACGGAACGCTTCGGGATATTCAACAAGGGACGCTACAACGCAACGGTGAATAATATCATCGTATGCGATGCGGACACAAAGGCGGCGATGCATATGTGGGAAGGGTACGGCCACCGCGTGGCATTCCACGAATATTCGCGCAATATCATCGTGACAAAGGGCACGGCGGCGGCATTTCACTTCCAGCTCGCCGGCTGGGACAAAGAGCGCATTACCGGGATGGGCAGCAATGTCTATTTCAACCCCGATGACAATTATGATTTCATCGGATATCCGCCCGGCCTGTCATCGTCTATCGATGAATGGCGCCCTGCCTCCGGACTCGATGCTTCGTCGGTCATTACCGATCCGCTTTTCGTACATGCAGCGAAGCATGATTACCGCCTGGCGAAGAATTCCCCCGCGCATGCGCTCGGGTTCGCGCGTATAGAGGTAGAGAAGATAGGCCTCCTTGCCGACAGCAGATTCCGCGAAGAACAGCGATCGATACAGCGCTCGCTTGGCTGTATGCCGGACTATTCCGGTGATGTATCCGCAGTCCGCACAGCTGCGGCGTACACACATGTACCGAAACGTTCGGCATTCGCCGCGCTCGGCGACTATTTTGCAGCAAGCGGTGTTTCAAAAGTTCTCACTGCCGGCGGGGTGAAGCTTTTTGCGGAAAAGCAGACTTCGATAGCGGTGAGCGGTGAAGCGCCTTTTGACGACGGGAGCTGTCTCAAAATGACCGATGGTGAAGGCCCAACGTTCGATCCGCGGATAATGTTCAATATGAAGGAAAATTCGGGAACGATCACGTTCTCATTCGCCGTACGCATACCCGAAGTATCACCCGCGGTCACCATCGATGCGCGCGAGTATGCGAACGATGACGGCAGCGGGAGTTTCAAGACATTCTCATCGATGCGTATAGCCCCCGACGGCACGGTAACGTCGGGAAAGACCGCTCTCGGGACTATACCGCGCAATGTGTGGGTGCCGTGCAGCATGGTGTATTCGCTCGGAGCCAATGCGGGTACATCGTACCATCTGATGATCAAGGGTGTGTTCGACGGGGATATCGCTAAGACCGATGCAGCTGCAAGAAAAATGCACCGTATCATCATCTATTCGGAAGGACAGACCGAAGGGATATTTTACCTCGATGCGCTGAATATTGAAAAACGAAAGTAAAGAAAAAAATATTACCGCAGGCTCATGGCGGCATATACCGATGACCCATCATGGCCTCCGGAACGATACTGATACGCTATTGACCCAGCAAACGACCGAACCTTGACCATAAGCAATGCTCAGAGTATAATGGCATCATTCCCTGCAGGGAGAGATGCAATGAAACGTACCGTTCTACTGCTCATCATTATGCCGATGCTCTTCGCCGCAAAGGCCGCTGATTCGCTCGGCGGCTATAAGAACGCGGCATGGAAGATGACGCCGGGGCAGGTCGATGCGCTTTTCTACACCAATCGCACGACAACGAAGGATTCGCTCTCGGGAATGCGCTGGGGGACGACGACGACGGGGAACAGCACCATCTGTGTGAAATACCTCGATCAATCAAAGAACGTTCTGTACTTCTTCCACTTCTTCAGAGACCGGCTCTATCGCATCGATATGGCGAACTATGCCGGACCGACATATGACGATCTCAATATCAATTATCCGATCAGCGCCTCGCAGCGGCAGTCGCTGGAAAAGTCCTTCCGTGAGCTGTACGGCGATCCGGACAAGATAGAGAAGCCGCCGTTCATTTACGAACGGATATTCTACCGCGACCAGCTCCTCTGGTGGCATGGGGAAACGGTGACGGTATCGCTCATGCTTCGTGAAGTTCCCATCATCGACAAGACGTTCTCGTATCGGATATCGTTCTACTATGAACCGATATTCAAGGAGCTCGCCGCGTTCCGCATTGAGCCGGACATTGCGAAAGCGCTCGACCTGAAATGACGGGTGATCTCCTCTCCCACTATGTGATCGAACCGCTTCCCAAAGAGCGTGTCATACGCCGCCCGTACATCGACCTTACCCTCCCGCTCGGCGACCCCGAGCTTCCCGTCATCCCCGCGATCTTTTATCGCGATGAGGACAATGACATCTATCCGCTCATTACGCCCGCGCCGGGGCTCTCGCTCCCTCCCCTGCTCGTGCTCGATCCATCGGCTCCGTACGACATGCTTCGCTTCAAGGCGCTCTACTACGCCGGATTCACCCGTCTCGACTTCTACCGTGCCGTGCTCACGCTCAGCAAGCTGTCGAAACTCGATGCGGGCCGCTTTCAGTCGGACAGCGCATCCCTCATGCACAGGTTCGAACTTCCCGTATCGCATTGTACGCCGGAATTCATCACCTTCGTTTCCGAACGCGATGATGCGACGATAGCCTACCTTCGCGAGAACGCCATCCATGAACGCGGCATAGGGTCGCTTCGGCGCTTTAACACCAACGAGGTCTACATACTCACGAAAGAGCTCCTGCGCTTCCGCATGAACCAGAACAATTTCGTCAAGCTCATCGAACTCGTTCATGAAGTGAAGCTCATCACCGGCATGCCGGTGCACGACATACTCTTCCGCTGGGATGTGCAGCGATGCATCGAAGAGGACATCCCCGACCCGGAGAAATATGAGCGCATCTACGGAAAGTTCTATTCGTTCTGCCATCCGGAATACACCGCCATGAGGCACGCGTTCCGTTCCGCGGCACAGGCCATGGGCGGACAGGGGATACAGATATCCACCGATGACTATTTCGAACATAAGGAGATCGAGATCCGGATACGCGGCGCGAGCCCGAAAGCCCTCGCAGAGACGCTCTCGGAAGCCCGCAGGCGCATCGATCTCAACGCCCTTTTTTCCATCATCGAAGGCAGGATACCGGACGAGAGCATACCGCGCGCGGCATCGAAAGCGCGGAGAACGCGATGAGGATAACACGAATCGAACAGAAAAAGGGCGCGCTCGTGGCGCATGCCGACGGTGCTGCGATCGCCGTGCCTGATGATATCGCCCTCGAATTCGGCATCACTGTCGGCCGCGAGCTTTCCGACGATGAGCTTACCGCCGTCGTCCATCGCTCCAAGGAAGTGTTCGCAGGGCGCTACGCGATGAATCTCCTTGCCCGGGCTGCACGGAGCGAATACCAGGTGCGGACACGGCTCGCACGAAAAGGATATGAGAGCGATATCATCGACGACGCGATAGTACATCTCACCGAGATCGGCTTCCTCGACGATACGCATTATGCGAAGCTCCTCGTCGATCATTACCGCGAAAAGATGAGGAGCGCGCGGGAGATACGCTTCCGCCTCGCCAATGCGCATATCGACAGCGACATCATCGATGAGGTCATGCTTGCCGGTGCGGCGGCGGCCGAACGCGCCGCGCTCAATGCGCTGCTCGACAAGCACTATCGCGCGTATGCAGCCGGCGAGAAGGGACTGCGCACGCTCATGATATTTCTCAGGCGCAAAGGCTTCTCCCATGACGCCGTCACCCATGCGATACGCGAGCGGCGCGAAGGAGCATCCGAATGAGATCATCATACATCGCAGGCATCATCGCGGGGATATACGCGTTGTTCATGACAGGATGCGTTTCTGCGCCGGTAACGCATGCCCCCGTGCGCGACGCGGCGTTCTACGCATCGTACTTCGCGAAACCGCAGTTCAGGTCCGTCTACGCTTCCGGCGGCATCTTCTACAAGGACAGCCGCTATGACGGGCTGCCGTTCTCGTTCATCTATCTGAACGACGGCGCGAACGACAGGAAACGGCTCTCGCTCACCGACGGCATTTTCAACGCACCGGCGGCCGATATCCTTCTCATCGGGAGCAACGTGCGCGCATCGATACCGTTCCTCAAGACGAACATGAGCGGAACGCTGAGAACGGTCGCGCCAGTGCTCGGCGGCATCGACACCGATACGCTCCTCATGCTTTTCGACTTCCGTTTTGTCGATACGACACGCATGACGGGCACGAAACTCGCCGTCGTAAACGACAAAGCCGAGCTTACGGTCGATTATGCACCGTGGCAGGACGTCATCATCTTCTCGCCGTCGACCATGCGCATAGCGTCCCTCACGCGAAGATCGTATGGGAATGATGTAACACTGACATTTCGCGATTATCGCGACGATGCGTCCGGCGCATATCCGGGCACCGTCATCTGTGCGGCAAAAATCCCTAAGACAGAGATACGCCTGCATTTTTCGATGTTCGTCGTCAATGAGAACGTGAACTGGAAAGCGACCGATTTCCGATGATCGCCGTCGGTCCGAAGGCGGCTTAGAAATACCGCTTCATCGCCCGATACGCCATATTCGACAGGAACTGCTTGGGTATGAATTTGATCAGAAAATAAGCGATGCGGTTCATGAAGCCGGCGACCGACAGCGCTTTGCGCCGGAACATGGCGCGCACGCACGCACGAGCCACCGCGTCCGCGCTCATGCCGAGCGACTTCGCCATTCTCGAATACGAAGGCGACTTAAGACCGGCGCTCTTCTCGAACCCCGTATCGATAAATCCGGGAAGCACGCAGGTGACCGATACGCCGAATGATCTCAGTTCGCTCCGAAGCGCGCGCGAATAGCTCACCACATACGCCTTGGTCGCCCCATACGCGGTGAAGAACGGCATCGGAAGCTGCGACACGAGCGATGCGATATTGAGTATCATGCCGCTTTTACGCGCTTTCATCTCCCTGCCGAAGAGCATGCACAAAGCCGTGAGGGCGTTGACATTGAGCCGTATCATCGCGTCGATCGAGTCCTCATCCATTGCCAGGTGTTCACCGGCGATACCGGCACCGGCATTGTTGATGAGCATATCGATGCGAAGCCCCTTCTTCCTGCATGCCCGGAAAATATCCTGTGCGGCTGACGGCTTCGAAAGGTCCGCCGGCATCACATGCGCCGTTATCCCGAAGCGCTTCGAGAGATCGCGGGCAAGGGCCGCGAGCTTTTTCTCAGTGCGGCTCACGAGCACCAGATCGATGGACCGCTCGGCAAGAAGTGTGGCTATGGCAAGCCCCAAACCGCCGGACGCGCCGGTAACCAGTGCTGCTTGCCGCTGCATGGGATCAGAGCTTTATCATTTCAAGGACTTTGTGGATGAGAAATGCCGGCCATACGAGCGCCTTGAGGAAACCGAGCACGCCGCCCCAGAAAGACGTCGCATGCTGGATGAAATACACTGCCGAACCGATTATCGCAAGACCGTACGCGCCGGTGCAGATACCGCCGCCGTTCATTGCGTTCTTTCGTTCATTATCCATGAGAACACTCCTGAAGGAACTGTCATCACTATATATCCATAGGGAGCGATTGTCAACGCACGTCGGATACGACAAAACTACTGCGCTTCGCCGAGGCACACTCTCGGCGTATCGATGCGCTGCGACGCCGTGTCGCGAAAGACGGATCGCTTGCGACTATTTGACAACTATCTGCAACGGATACCCATTGCCAATCGAGCACCGCCGTGTATATTCTAACCATCGAGCAAGGAGTTTCCCATGGACAGTTTCGATGTGGTCGTGGTCGGCGGCGGAAGCGCCGGCATGTGCGCTGCGATACAGGCCGCACGCGCGGGAGCGAAGACCGCGCTCATTGAAATGACAGGCGTACTCGGCGGCACGACAACCCAGGGCGGCGTGAATTTCCCCGGGCTCTTCCATGCCTGGGAAAAGCAGGTCATCGCCGGCATCGGATGGGATCTGGTCCGAAAGGCCGTCGCACTCGACAGCGGATCGCTTCCCGACTTCACACGAACACCGAAGCATCATTGGGAGCATCAAATAAGCGTGAATCCGTACGTATTCGCCGCTCTTGCGGAAGAGGAATGTCTTGCCGCCGGTGTTGTCCTCCGCTGCCATGAGATGCCGTATCGCGTTTCATACGAGGGATCCTGGCATGTCGAAACCGCCGGCAAAGGCGGAGCACTCGCATCGATAGCAGCGAAAGAGATCATCGATTGCACCGGCGATGCCGATATCGTCCGCATGGCCGGCCTCTCCTGCGAAAAAAGCGATACTCGCCAGCCCGGCACTATCATGCTCGCCTTCGACGGCTATGATGTCAAGTCGCTTAACGCCGAACACATCGATGCGGAATACCGCAAAGCGCTTGCCGACGGAAGGCTTATGCCGGGTGATCATGCGCATTCGAGAACATCGTTCATGCCGTTCCTCGCCGGCCGCGGGGGCAATCAGATACATATCTTCAATGCGGATTCATCGACCTCCGCGGCGAAGACCGATGCCGACATACGCGGGAGGGCTGCGGCGCTCCGCCTCCTCAGGTTCATACGCACACTCCCCGGCTGCGAACGCGCACGGCTCGCTTCGATGTCATGGACAACGGGCATACGCGAGACATACCGCATAACGGGAGAACACACGATAACCCATGACGATTATGTGAATGGACGACAGTTCACGGATGCGGTCTGTCATTCGTTCTATCCCATCGATCTTCATGACGAGAACGGCATCGTCCCGAAACCGCTCGCTCGAGGCATCGTGCCAACGGTACCGCTTGCAGCGCTCATTCCGCGAGGGAGTGGGCATATCCTCGCCGCAGGGCGTATCATCGCAAGCGACAGGCTCGCGAATTCGGCGCTCCGCGTACAGGCGACCTGCATGGCCACAGGCCAGGCGGCAGGGGCCGCGGCTGCCGTTGCTGCGCGGACAGACACGACGCCCGGCACCGCACCGTTCGATATGATCGTCAGCGAACTCTGCTCCGCGGGTGCGATTGTACCGCCGGGAACGCATCGTTAGATACGCAGAAGACCGTGTTTCCATTGCTTTTTTTGCATACCCGCCCTATAATGAAATCACTGAAAAAATTCTTGCCGAAGGGAAACACGATTGAAGGATTTATCCGAGTTTTCCGAGAAGAGCACCTCGAAATATGAGCTGCTTTGCCATCTGAACGATACGATCCTTGCCGGCGATATCACTACGTTCTCAGCGCTCTACGATTATCTCAAACCGATACCGGCTTCGTACAAGGTAGAAACGATACTCCCCTCGGTATTCGAGATGATAAAGCAGCTTAACTGGGGCTTCTTCGAGGACCTCTCCATCGCCAAATTCACCAAGCTCTGGCGCGAACTCGTCATCCCGCATGAGAAATTCCGTGATTACGGCGACTTGAAACGGAATATCTCCATATCGAACATCTATCTCGCCATGCTCGACATACACGGCTATACGCGCTTCTGCCAGGACAGCCGCGGCAATCTGTCGCAGCTCCACATGCTCGACGATTTCATCACCAACGGTATACCGCGCCTCACGCAGGTCAACGGCGTCCTTACGAAGCGCGAGCGCGGCGACGAGATCATCCTCATCGGAACGACGGCCACCGATATCATACGCTCCACGCTCATGATATTCAACAGCTTCTCATCGAAACCGCTCATCAAGGACCCGTCGGTGCCGCATGACCGTACCGCCTACAGCGTGGTATTGCCGGATTTCAAGATATCGGCCGGCATCGCCGGGGGCAATATCACCACCCCGCTCGTCGTCACCGAGCACGGCATGCTCTCGGGCTTCCTCCTCAATACCGCAGCGCGCCTGCAGTCCCGCGCCAACGAGCTCGATCCTTCCGAATCGAAGCTCGTGATAGCGAACACAGTATATCTGAATTTCATCAAGGAAAATTCCATCGTTACCTCGCCCATGTACGCGAAGAAGGCGATCTATTTCTACGACAACGGCACCGTCGATTTTAAGGGCGTATCACTTTCGTTCTACGAGGTCATCTTCAAGGAAGACGAGCGCTACAAGGAAAAGCTCGCCGACCAGCTCACGACGCTCTTCGAAACGATCAAGGGCAATCAATGGCAGAAGAACGTCATCATCGAGATGATGAAAACGCTCGCGAAATCCGCGACCACCATGGCGCCGTTCGAAACGCCCATCGTCATCGACGGGGTACGCGATATTTTTACGCCGACAAAGATATTCGACCTCTGCGAACGCGTCATCTCACAATACTCGCATGAAGAGGACTACCTGAGCGCCATAAAGACCATGGCGTACATCATCGATGTCGTGTCGAAGATACCCGGCTACGACCGCATGATCGTCGACTACGCGAAGGACGTGCATGCGAAGTATGCCGTGCTCTGCGAACAGTATCAGAAGACCATCGACGAGGAAATAGACAAGAAGATAGACCTCATTTTTCCGGAGAACTACAAGCGCGCATACTACGCCTCGAAAAAGAACATCGAGACGTACGAGAAATTCCGTAAGTTCGCAACCAAAAGCGACGCCCTTAAGAAAAAAGCGATATGGCTTGATATCATGGTCAAGAACAAGAACGATCTCGCGTCGCGCATCTATTTCGGGAAGCGCTGACCTCACCGCTTCGACTTTTTATCATCCGCAAGCGTTATCCTGAACGTCCTCACCTTGAACGGCTCAAGTGTGAATGCAAAGCCATTCTCGGTAGGCTTCACCGCGCCTATCGCATTCTCGAGCATGTCCGTCTCCTCGATGCGCGCAGTCTCCCGTTCGAGCACGACATTCACGAGCTCACGCACGTTCTTCGACTGATAGAACCGCACGATGACATCGTCCGAATCCTCGGCGCGCTTCATCGTATCGAGCACGGTGTGGTTCGCATACACCTTGATGAAGGATATCGAATCGCGGTCACCGCCGCCCGTGCACTCCCGTACGATCAAGGGATGATTGAACCGATACCCCATCTCAACGGTGAGCGAATCCTTCACATGCCCCTCATGCGGATAGAGCGCATAGGAAAAGCGATGGATGCCGATATCGGCATTCGGGTCCGGATCGACACCGGACTTGATGAGCGTAATGCGCATGACATTCCCGAGCACATCATGGCCGTATTTGCAGTCGTTGAGGAGCGACACGCCATAGTCGTTCTCCGAAAGGTCTATCCACTTATGCGCCACCGTCTCGAACTTTGCATAGTTGATCCTGTTGTTCCAGTTGTTCGCTCGTTCTATCTCGCCGAACTGTATCTCGCTCGTATAGGAATTCGCATGTATCGCCACCGGGAAGGCTGTCTTCAGTATCGTCTGATGCTCCTTCCAGTCTATCTCCGTATGAAAATCGATGCGGTCGACATCTGCATACACGATGATATCCTGCCGTATCATCGACGAGCGGAAGCGTTTCTCCGCGCGGTATCGAACGCACACGGGTCCGCGCTCCTTGAGCGAGAACGACCGCGTCGTCACCGCATAGGGTTTTTCGGTGTAATAGAGATCGATATCCCATGCATTGAAATTCACCGGGATGTCCTCAAACGCCGTGAGGCCATTGAGCTTTTCGCCGTCCGCGACTATCTCCCGCCCCTTCCTTTTATCGATAAGTGAAACGATATGCCCCTCGCGATCGAAGCGTATCTTGAAGAACGCATTCTCGCAGCCGCCCGCGTTCGCCCGCATCGGCGGCACCTTTTTCTTATTCTTTTTTTCCTTCGCCTCGGTGATCGCCGCTATCCCCGTCGACGGCAGCCCCTCGACGAACACGATGGTGCGCTTCTCGCCGAGAATGCTCACCGTCTGCGCAGGCTGTTCCCGCTTGAGCACAGGAATGAACACACCGCGCAATTCCCTGGGCAGCGTTACAATATCGTTGCGTATCCAGGGAAGCGGATTGAAAATGACGAATCCCTTCTTCATTGAAAGTGACTCGGCGCATTTCACGAGCGCATCCGTTATGATGCCGTTCGCCGCGCTGAAGATGCGCTCATATTCCTTCGCCGCATCGGCATACACGTCGCGGATGGAGGACCCGGGAATGATATCGTGGAATTGATGGAGCAGTATCGTTTCCCATCCGCTCCGGAGCGCCTCCGCGGGATATGCCTTTCCCGAAAGCATGGCAAGCACGGATAATTTCTCCGCCGACTGGAACAGCACTTCCGCCATGCGGTTGGAACGCTTCACGGACGCCTGCGATGTGTACGTACCGCGGTGATATTCGAGATAGAGCTCCCCGTCCACGCAGGGCAGGCGCGGATCGGAAGACACGCGTTTGTCAAGGCGTTTGAAGAAATCGAGCGCCGAGCCATTAACGACGCGCGGCATGAACGGCATATCGCTCACGATGGCGCCGCGTTCGAGCATTTCACGCGTCGGTCCGCCCCCGCCGTCGCCGTATCCGTACGTCGTCAAGAGTTCGCTGTTGATATCCTTCTGACGGTATGAGCGATAGATATTCATGAGGTCATAGGGCGTCTGTTCACCGTTATACCCCTGTCTGGCCCCGGTGACGTAATGCGCAAGCACCTCGCTCCCGTCGATGCCGCGCCAGGTGAACGTATCGTAATCGGGGCGATTGTACTGCGACCAGGTTATTTTCGTCGTCATGAAATATTTCTGTCCGGTGCCGCGCATTATCTGCGGCAGCGCCCACGAATACCCGAACACGTCGGGGAGCCAGAGCACCTCGGAACGTTTCCCGAATTCGCGCTCATAGAAACGCTGGCCGTGAAGCATCTGCCGCACGAGCGATTCGCCCGAGATGAGATTGCAGTCCGCCTCCACCCACATGCCGCCGATGGGCTCGATGCGCCCCTCCTTCACGCGGCGGGAGACCTCTTCGTACAATGACGGATCATCCTCTTTGATGAATTGAAAGAGCTGCGGCTGGCTCTGCGTAAAACGGTACTGCGGATAATAGCGCATGAGATTCACCGCGTTGGCGAACGTCCGTTCCGCCTTCCCGCGCGTATGCGAGAGGCGCCAGAGCCACGCAACATCCAGATGCGAATGCCCGACCGCTATCATCGACGGACGATTGGGATCGCTGTTGACAAGGTCCTTCTCAAGCCGCACGAGCATGGCATGAACGCCCGCATCAAAACGCTTCCCCGTCTCGCCGAACGGTATCCCGGACACGGCGCGGTTCGCGATGGACAGGAGGTGATTATATTCATAGGTATCGTTGCCAAAAAGTTCGAGCGCCATGAGCATGGTCTCAAGTATCCGCACCGTGGATTCCGCGTTCTTATTGACGAGCACAAGCGCCGCGTCGCTGAATCGCAGCGTCCGCCAGTCGTACGCCCACTGCCGCATGAGCCCGCACCAGCTCTTCAGATGGATCGATATCCGCTCCCCGCCCCTGGCACGGTCGGAGACGATGATCTCGCGGTGAAAAGTGTCGCTCGCACCGATGATCTCCCCGTTGAGGAAGATGAGCGATTCCACGTTCGCTATCTCACGATCGGCCATATCGGACGGCATGAGCAGCAATCGAACAAGTCCGCCGTTCCACGTACGAGGGATGACGGCATCCTGATGGAACCATACCGTCGCATCACGCTCACCCCAATGGAACGGCAGCGTCATTTCCTTCCAGCTTTTATCGAAGGCAGGCGGCGTACGTTCATCTGCGGCACCTTTCCTCATGAAAAGCGCGGTGAGTGGAACACGATCGCGATGGATATATTTCCTGAGCTCATCGGTCAATCGCCTGACCTTTTCCGGCGTCAAGTATCTGTCATGCGGCATAGCGGCTCCTCATAGTCAATGGATATCGGCGAGTCCTACCCGCCGTAGGGGGCGAACAGCGCGCGCATACGGTCCGCGCGTATGATATCCCGTCCAGCCTTGGGTACAAGAGCGGCATGCTCACGGCAGAGATGCGCCTTCTGTGTCGTAAAGAGCGCCATCGTGATGAGCGCCATCGGCACAGATATGATCCCCATATGCGCACCGACACGTATCCACGACAGAAATGCCGTCGTTTCGAGGTAGGTGATGCTCCGCGCCGCACGCAGCGTCGCAAGGCTTCGCCACACACGGTCCTCGATGAGCGCCCTGTCCTTCTTGAGCGCATCCTCACGCGCCTTCGTCTCCGCACGGATGATCTTACGGATGAACGTGCGTGCATTGTCGACGATCTCGCGTTCGCTCACGCCGAGCGTCGATTGGTTCGAGATCTCGATGATATCACCGATAGAGCGGCTCTTATGCCCGCGCATGCCGCTTATCACACCGCCGGAACGCACAATGGCCGTGAGGAGCTTTTCAAGCGCCGCCTTCTGTTCCCAGATAAGGAGCGGCACATGAACCATGACCGACAGGCGCAGGCCCGTGCCCACATCGGAAGCGGAAGTTGCATGGAAACCATGTGTCGGATCGAAGGAGAACGGGATGGTCGTTTCGAGCAGACGTTCATGTTCAAGCGTCCGCTGATACGCGAAGGCGGCATCCGCCCCCGCCGTTGTCGCTCCGATGCGCAGATGGTCATCATCGTTCACCGCGACCGCGATTGTCTCGTCCGCGCTCACCCAGAGATGCACATCGGCCTCGCCTGCGGACGATCGGAGCAATGTCCGTTCCACAAGGATGCGCCGTTCGATGGGCGATACCGAAGCGACGGAGCATCGTACGCCCGTCGGTCCGAACATACCGCTCTTTTCAATGGCCTCACCCGCGATGGAAACGACCGCCTCGCGATCGTCGGCGTTCAGCCGCGAGGGGAACGGCATCCCCGCGATATTTCGCACGATGCGCGACCGTGTCGAGACGGCTATCGCAGCCTCAAGCCCGCCGTTCCACCACGACGCAGCTTCCCTGAACGCCATCGCTAGCGTTCCGTCCGGGAAAGCGCCGCGATCGCGTCCCTGAGCGTCGCCGCACGTTCATAATCTTCCTGTTTGAGGAGGAGCGCCAGTTCGCTTTTCAGGCGTATTATCTCGGCCGCGGAATTCCCCGGCTCCTTCGGCACACGGCCGGTATGGGTAATGCCGGGATGCAGCTCTTTCAACACGCCGTTCATCACCGGCGAAAGGTCCGTGTAGCAATGCGAACATCCGGCGCGATGGTCCTTCACATACTCGTCGCCGGTAGTGCCGCAGCGCGAGCAGGTAAGCGATCGAAGCTTCGCCCGCGGCTTCTTCTTCGAACGCGGGGGGGCAACGGTGGCGGAAAGCGTAAGATTGAGCGATGCGATATCGCGAAGTATCCCTTTTGCTTCGGCACAGCGCTTGCAGACATGAAGTTCAGTACGGGCATCGCCGACGATCTCCTGTATGTGAAGCACCGCCTCTTCTTCACCGCATATCTGGCATATCATGCTATCGAGACCCCGTCGGTCGCAACGAGAGCGCGGAAATCCGTGATGAGCGATGCGGTCATGACACCCGGTTTCCCGCCGCCGATCTGGCGGGCGTCTATGCGCACGACAGGCACGACCTCGGCCCCGGTGCCGGTGAGGAAACATTCATCGGCAGTGTACAGGTCGTAGCGGGTGGCCGTTGTCTCATGCACGGTGATCCCCCGTTTTTTCGCGAGCGCTATGACGACCATGCGCGTAATACCCTTGAGCGCTCCATGGAACGACGACGGCGTAGAGAGGACACCGTCGGTGACATAGAAGATATTATCGCCCGTACATTCCGCCACATATCCGTCATGAGAGAGCATTATCGCCTCTTCGAAGCCAAGCTGCGACGCCTCGACCTTGGCGATGATATTGTTCATATAGTTGAGCGATTTTATGCGCGGGTTGATCGCTTCGTTGATATTGCGCCGCGTGGGCACCGTGATGAGCGATATCCCGTTCTCATACATCTCCGGCGGATACATCTTCAAAAGGCTCGGTATGACTATGATCGACGGGTGCGGACATTTGCGCGGGTCAAGCCCGAGATCGCCCCTGCCGCGGCTTATCACGAGCCGTATGTAGCCGTTCTCAAGAGCAGAGCGTTTTGCCGATTCGATGACAATGGCCCGCAGCTCCGCCTTGTCGACCGGTATCGCGAGGAATATGGCCTGCGCCGATTTACAGAGGCGTTCGATATGCTCATCGAGCTTGAAGATGCGACTGTTGTAAAAGCGTATGCCTTCGAACACGCCGTCACCGTAAAGGAAACCGTGATCGAACACGGAAACGACCGCAGTTTCCTGCGAGAAGAATTTTCCGTCGATGTAGATGCAGTCGCTCATGCACGCCTCCGGGGCATGAGCGCATACTACATCAGATCATATGATTTTGCAAGAAAATCCGGATTTCCGCATCGCAGAACAATATGTTCACTCGCCTCGAATCATCACGAGCATCATTTTGAATTTCGCCACGGCGTTCACCGCATGCGGTATGTTCGCCGGCATGACGATGAAATCCCCGACATGGAGGCGATGCGCCTTCCCGCCGATGACGATCTCTCCTTCGCCGTCAAGAACGTTCACGAGCGCATCGAACGGGGCCGTGTGTTCGGACAGCCGCTGACCCTGATCGAACGCGAACAGCGTTATCGTGCCGACCTTCTTGTTGATGACGGTCTTGCTCACTACAGCGCCGCCAGAATACGCTACCGATCCCGCTGCCGAAAGCGGCTTCTCTGAAAAATTCTCTTCCATACGATACTCCTTTGATCTTTATTCTTCACACGCCGTCGTCGCCTATCGATTCGCTCGGGCAGCTTGCTTTTGCATCCGCCGCAGCCGTTTCCGATGACGCATCCGGTTGTTTTACGACATACGCGACACTGTCATGCATAACGAACACGCCCGGGGCCGTATCAATGCATACACCGCAACCCGTGCATGTCGTATCCACATAGTAGCGTCCGGGTGTATTCCCCGGGGTCTTCTCGTTCCTGTTCGCCATGGCATCCCCCTTGGTCAGGCAGTAACCCATTCCTCGCTCAGTATATCACCTTTCAAGCCGACGACAACGGCTTTGAGAGGAATTTTTCGCTTCGCCGATGCAAGAGCATCCTTCGCGAGCGCAAGCAGACCGCCGCAGCAGGGCACCTGCATTATCATGACGGTGAGCGTGTTCACCTTCGCCTCATCAATAAGTGATACAAGCTTTTCCTTGTATACGTCCTGACCTTCGTCGAGTTTCGGGCAGGCGATGGCGAGCGATTTCCCCGCGAGCCAGTCCTTGTGGAAATCACCGACCGTGAACGCCACGCAGTCCGCCGCAAGGAGAACGTCCTTGCCGACAAAATACGGGGCCATCGGCGATACGAGATGGAGCTGCACCGGCCACTGCCGAAGTGCCGACTGACGCGTTCCCGCGGCATCTGCGGCTCCCTCCTCTGACGAGCGATCGATCACCTGTGATCCGGGGCATCCGCCCCCATGTTGATGTACCATTGTGTTTTCCTCCTTCAATGGATTTTCAATATTTTTCTCTTTGAGATACTTGACCGCTGTTGCGAGATGCGCCGTTTCGCCGTGGTCGCGAAGATGCATGAGATGCGCCTTTATCGTGTTGGCACCCGCCTTGACGATATTACCCATCACCGTCCATTCGTCGTACGGAGCCGCCTCACGCTTGACCGTCGTGATGGCCCCTTCCGGGCAGTGCCCGAGACAGGCGCCGAGCCCGTCGCAGAAAAGATCGCTGATAAGACGCGCCTTGCCGTCTATCATTTGAATCGCCCCCTCAGGGCAATTGGGTATGCAGAGCCCGCAGCCATTGCATTTCTCCTCGTCGATCGTGATGATGCTTCGAACCATATGATGCCTCCGTTATTTGATGTCTGAAATGAGCGATACAAGCGATGCCCAAAGCGCGCGCGCCTCTTCGGCGAGATCGAATCCGTGACCGCTGTACTGCCAGCGCGTGAAGAGCAGCCGGAGCGTACCCATGATCATGATGAACACATGCTCCGGCGGAGCGATCCGTATCTCCCTTTTCCTCTGCGCCTCGCCGATGATGACAACAAGCGCCTGCTTGTGATCATCCATCGCGGAAAGCACCGCTTTGAAGAGCCGCCGATTCCCTCCGACCATGGATTCCGGGAACAGCACCGGCACCATTTCCGGGTGCGATGCAAAATAATCGGCACGGTCAAGGAAGAAAAGCCGCACTTTATCGATCGGGGTAACACCCTTCGCCGCGGCATCGAGCGCTTTGAGCGAATCGATGCGGAACTCCTCGACGATAGCCGCGAGAATGCCGGTCTTTCCATCAAAATGCTTATAGAGCGCAGCATCGGTTATCGACAGGCGATCGGCGATACGCCGCACCGTAAGGTGCTCAACGCCCTCGGCCGCAATGACCGTAAGCGTCGCGTTCATGATATCCTTTTGCCGTTTCGTTGCCGGCATGGCCTGCTCCTTCGGTTAGCACTTGCTAACATTGAAAAATATATAAATCTTCTTCCAGGAGTCAAGCAAAAGGCATTACCAGTGTAAAAAAAATCCCGCAGGCGGGGTCGCGCGGCCCCGCCTGCGGGATACAATGTTATTCCATGGAATGCAGCGCTACCGCTTCGCGTCCAATTCCTCTTTCTTGCGAAGATCATCTTCCATCTTCTTTTTCCATAGGTCATAGATCTTCTTTCGCTCATTGGCCTCTTCGGCCTCGCCGAGATACATGAGTATGCGGCGAAGCGCACCCAGTATATTGAGCGCATATTTCATATCATCGAGACGATGCTCTTTGAGCTCATATTTCTTGCGGTAGAGTTCCGCCGCCTCGTTGAGGAGCTTCTTCACCAATTTCATGAGATTGTTGCGCTCGGAAAAGCCCGGCACGCGCGGGTCCATGTTCTTGATGAACGTCTTGTAATCGATGAAATTCTTCATCGCTATCGCGTAGCGTCCCTCTACCTCGACGAAACTCCACTTCCATTTCGTGTTGTCGCCGTAGCAGTCCTCGATGAGATTGATATTGTAGCCGAGCGTCCGCGCGAACGCGAGTTTCCATTTATCGTCGAATTTCCCCGCGAGAACCTCGTGCACCGCCTCGTTCTCATTGAGCGGGTCATCGACATGATTACCCAGTGCCTCTTCGAGCAGTATAAGCACTTTATAGAGGATCTTCCGCCCTTCGTTGAGATAGGACTCGTTCTTGTAGTTGAGCATGTGCTGGGAGAGCGCGCTCATACCGGTGTGGAACGAAATGACGTTCATGTACATCTCGGCGAGCTTAAGCCGCTGCGCTGCGGTCTCGATCTTATCGGTCTTGCCGATGAGCTCTTTTTCGATCTCTTTTATCTTCACCGATATCGATTCAACATGGTCACGCATATCCTTAATGCGTTCGTTGAATTCGGCCTTTTGCGCCTCAGACGCTTTTTCCTTTCCTACAGTCGCCATTGCGGATCACCTTATCCTGGTACGGAGCCGATTGAACAAGGGATGCTAGGATCCGTACCCCAACTCCAATGCCCTCTTATTCACCGCCAACAGGTCCCGGTACTTGTCGGATATGACCGCCTCAAGCGCCCGCATCGCCGTTTCGAACGGTACAATGCCGCTTGCCTTTATGTATGCCCCGATAACGGGCATATTCACAATGGCGGGGTTCCCCGCTTCGCGCGCGAGATCGTTCGCGTTGACTTCTACTATATTAATATCGTCCCGCGAGCTCTTATTCTTAACCAGTGATGTATTGACAACGAGCATACCCTTCGGGAGCAGATCCGCCTCAAAACGCTCGAACGATGCGATATTGAGGCATAACAGCGACGACGGCTGCTCGATGATAGGAGACCCGATCTCCGTATCCGATATGGTTATCGCCGCATTCGCGGTCCCGCCGCGCATTTCAGCGCCATACGAGGGTATTTCCGTCACATTGAAACCGGCCATCATGGCGGCCTGAGCCAATAGCTTCCCGCTGAAAAGCACGCCCTGCCCGCCGAATCCAGCTATGATGATGCGCTCGGTCATTTCTGTTCTCCGAATTTGTCTACAAAGACGCCCAGAGGGAATACTTTTTCAACCGTGCTGTCAATCCATTTATTCGAGTCAAGCGGCGTCATTTTCCAGTTCGTATTGCAGTTCGACAGTATCTCCACGAACGTATAGCCCTTCCCTTCCTTCTGCAGCGTAAGCGCACGTTTTATATGTTTTTTTGTCTTGAGCGCAGATGCGGCACTGGTGACCTTTGACCGGACCACGTACACCGGCGCCTCCAATGTCGAGATAAGCTTGCACATATCGATGGGGAACCCCATGGAATCGTTCCTGCCCTTTGTCGACGTGGTCGTCTTCTGGCCGATGAGCGTTGTCGGCGCCATCTGGCCGCTCGTCATCCCATAGATGGTGTTATTAATGAACACTATCGTTATCTTTTCGCCGCGATTGGCGGCATGTATCGTCTCCGCCATGCCTATCGACGCGAGATCGCCGTCACCTTGATACGATATCACGATATTGTCCGGCAGGGATCGTTTGAGCCCTGTCGCCACTGCCGCCGCACGGCCATGTGCCGCCTCACAGGTATCGCATTTGAAGTAATTGTACGCGTTCACCGCGCAACCCACCGGCGCCACAAGCACCGTGTTCTCGAGGATGGCAAGCTCATCGATGCATTCACCGATAAGCTTGTGGACGATGGAATGTCCGCACCCGGGGCAGTAGTGGAACGGAACATCCTCTATCGATCGGGGCCGGGAATATACGACTGCCATTAGATGTATCCCTTGAACGCGGTGATGATGTCCTTCGTGGTCAAAATGACACCGCCCGCTTTCCCGTAGAAATGTACCGGAATATCACCGTTCATGCCGATGCGCACATCGTCGACCATCTGGCCATAGCTCATTTCAACGGTGAGCACGAATTTCTTGCCCTTTGCGCATGCACGCAGCTCTTCGTACGGATACGGCCAGCCCATTTTCGGACGGAACGATCCGGCTTTTATGCCTTCGCTGCGGAGCATGCCGATGACTTCCCGAACGATGCGCGCCGTTGTCCCATATGCCACGAAAAGATAATCGGCGTCCGATGTCTTATACTCTTCGTACATGCGGTATTCGCGCTCGATCTGGGCATATTTTTTCTGCAATTGCTCGTTATTCTGCGGTAATCCGGGGTCGGGATACAGCCAAAGCGAGCGGACGATGTTCTTCGCCCTGCCCTTCGCCCCGGTAAGCGCCCACGGCTTTTCGAACACTTTCCCCGTCGGCTTGGGGAGCGTTATCGGCTCCATCATCTGACCGATGGTGGCATCGGCGATTATCATCACGGGCGTGCGGTACGCATCGGCAAGATCGAATGCGGCGACCGTCATGTCGGCGAGTTCCTGGACATTGCCGGGCATGAACGTCGGCGTGCGATAATCGCCATGACCGCCGCCGCGCGTCGCCTGAAAGTAATCGCTTTGCGCCGTCGTCACGTCGCCGAGACCGGGACCCGCACGTGTGATATTCGCAACGACAGCAGGGAGATTCATACCGGCAAGATACGATATGCCTTCCTGTTTGAGGCTTATGCCGGGAGATGATGACGATGTCATGACGCGTTTTCCCGCCGCAGAGGCACCGATGACCATATTGATCGCGGCGACCTCGCTCTCCGCCTGGAGGAATACACCATCAACGGCAGGCATTCGCCGCGACATGTATTCGGGAACATCGTTCTGCGGGGTGATAGGATATCCGAAATAGTACCGACAGCCGGCTATAATGGCGGATTCCGCCATCGCCTCATTACCTTTCATAAGAATTCGTTCGCTCAACAAATGCTCCTTTCGATGGGCCGTTCTCGTATAGTTCGATAAGAGAATGTGGGCGGCACGCCACACAGACGATTATATAATAAAAACGCGTTCAATGTCAAGGCATGGTCTCGAAAGAACCGTGCCATGACGCTCGGCAGCATGGCTGTATTCAACATATCTCACATAATTCTATTCAAGAGTGTCTCGAATCGGCTCAATTTATCTTCAATACTATACGATAATGTAAACGCTTACAATTTCACTATTTTGGGCTTGTCTTGTTATATCCAGTATCATAGGAGAATCGAGGCGAACTGGGGTCCATAAAAAGGAGTCGACTCTTATGTGTTCGGCGCACTCAAAAATCGGCCGCCCCTGTGCATATGCTCTCGTAATGCTCGCCCTTCTGTTGATACCGGCTATTTCCCATGCGCAGGTCGCCTCGAACACAAATACCGGGGCAACCTATGCCGACATTCCGAGTGCAATAAACGCCGCCGCCAATGGGCAAACCATCGTCGTTTTCGCCGGTACGCATAACACGAACATCGTTATCGCGGGAAAAACGAATTTCTCATTCATCAGCTGGCCGTGGATACAGAGCGCCGATAATACCGCAGCAATAATCGACGGCACCGGGTTCACATCGCTCAACAGCTTCGGGATAACGCTCACGAACAGCGCGGGCATCCGTGTTGAAGGATTCACGGTCCGGTTGTTCACCAACGGCATCTACATGCGCGATTATCTTTCGAACTGCACTATCGCCAACAATAACATCTATTCCAACGGCCCGTACACCACGAACTGCCACAATGGGGGGATTTATCTCTATGGCGATTCGGTCGTTTCCAATTTTATCCTTTCGAACAATGTGTGGAAGACGCTGGGGATCGGTATTTGCATATGGAACGCCGACCGGTGTATATACAAATACAACACCGTGTACTGGAACAGCCAAGGGGGCTTCGGTAACCCAAATTGGAGCCAGAGCATGGATTATTCCCATTTTGAGGGAAATTCCATCTGCTCGAATTTTGCGACAGGATGGCGCGGCTGGGGCATCAATCGGTATAATATGTTCATATCCAACGCAATATTCAGCAATACCGGTAATGGCTTCGATCTCCCATCCTCGTATTATAACACCTTTATCTCAAATAATGTGTGCACGAACGGCGGTCACGGCTTCTCCGGCAGCTGGAGCACGTATTCGAACATGATCCGGTACAATGACATACGATATAACAACCTCGGCGTGCTTATGTCCGGCGAGTGGGGCTCTGACCGAAGCAATTACATCGTATCGAACAGGATAATACACAATCGCAGCGACGGGGTGAGGATATCGTACGCGGACTACAATTGGATCATCGGCAATGATATCGTAAGCAATGCGGCGCGCGGCATCATGGTGGACGCTACAACCAACGGGGCTACGGTAAGCAACCGGATCGTCGAGAACAACATTGCGGACAACACGAACGAGGGGATATATCTTGTCCACGATGCGGTGAACACCTGTTTCATCGCATCGAACTCGGTAAGCGGCAACAGCTACGGCATCCGCATCGGCGACTCGGACACGAACACCGTCATCGGGAACATCATCTGCAGCAACCGCCTTGAGGGGATATACCTCATCCCTGCCAATCCGCCCTCCGCGAATTTCACTCCGACGAACTGCGTCATGAATATCATCGTGAGCAATTATATTTTCGGACATACGTCCACCGCGAACGGACGCGGGATACTCATTGCGGATGACCGATCCGACAGCAACAGAATAGTCAGCAATATCATCTTCGAGAATCGTATCGGGATGCATAACTCCGAAGCGGAGTACCAAGAGATCGTGTTCAATATCCTCACGAACAACACGTCGTATAATTTTTACAGCGACGGCACCTACGACGGGAACCGCGGATGCGGACTTATCGCTTACAACAACATCTATGGCGGGGCGGCGACGAATATGCGCGTGAACGGCGGATGGGCGGCGACGAACCTGCAGACGAATTACTTCGGGACGCTGCAGTCAAGCGCGATAACCGCCGGTATCGACGGCAACCTCTGGGGAATGCCGTTTTATGCGCCCTATCGTCTCGGTCCTATCGGCATATTCCAGGCGGACACTACGGCACCCGTACCGCCGGTGATAACCAATGCCGCAACGAATACGAGCGGAGAGATCATCATCGAGTGGCAGGCGGTGGGCGGGGCAACGGGATATCGCGTATACCGGGAGACCGGAGCCGCAGGATATAATGTCACCGCTCCCTATTCGAACGTGGGCGCGGCGATAACATCGATAACCGATACCGCGGTGGCCATTGATACGCCGTACAGCTACTACGTGACCGCATATGACGCCGCAGTTCCGCTCGAGAATGAATCCTGGTTCAGCGCACCGGCCACCGTGACCGTGTACAGCCGTGCGGTCGCATCGAACATGAACACAGGAGCGGTGTATTATACGCTCAATACCGCGGTCACGAACGCAGCGAACGGGCACACCGTCGTCATGTTCGCCGGGACGAATTTGACCGAGAACATCATGATCACCGGAAAGACGAATTTCAGTCTCATCGGACTGCCATGGATCCAGAGCGCGGATAATACCGCCGCCATTATCGACGGAGCCGGCATACCGGGACCGTTCAGCTACGGCATCATCGTCTCCAATGCCATGAACATTCGCATCGAGGGCATGTCGGTACGCAATTTCATCAACGGCATTTATCTCTGGGGTGACGTATCGAACTGCGTCATCGCGAACAACAATGTGTACTCGAACGGCATCGGGTACGCGAATTACGGCTGCGGCGGCATACACATCTTCTCGAACTCCACGATCTCAAATACCGTGTCCGGCAACAGGGTGTGGGGTAACCGGACGGGCATAATACTTTCGAATACCTCGAGCAACGTCGTCATGGGGAATTTCTGCTACGCCAACCAGACCTTCGGCATAGGATCACCGTACTACAACGGGCAGAACCGCGTAGGCAACAGGATCGAGAATAACATCATCTGCTCAAACGGGAGCACCGGCCTTTATATGCCGGGCTATTTCATCAGCAATACGATCGTATCAAACGCCGTTTTCAACAACAGCGGCAACGGCATGTACATCGACGCACACCGATTCGGGAACATCATCTCGAACTCGGTGTTCCGGAACACCGCATACGGCATCCATATGAACGGCGGCGGCACGATGGACTACAATCTCTATTATCTGAACTCCATATACGAGAACACGAGCTACGGTATCTATATCGAGGCGGAGAACGCCGACCGCAATCTCATCCTCTCCAACACGATATGGTCGAACCTGAACGGCATACGGTTCCAGAACGCGGACCAGCTTGTCATCGCAAGCAACCTGATATACAGCAACGTCAACCACGGCATTGCGCTCCTCAACGCCACCAATATCGGCACACGGACGAATCTCATCTTCAACAATGTCGTATTCGGCAACATCCAGCAAGGCATCTACCTCTACGCGAACGGTGTCATCGATACGTTCGTTGCGTCGAACATCGTGTTCGGCAATGTCGAGACCGGCATACGCATTTATCAGGCGGACACCAATAAGATCATCGGCAACATCGTCTTCAGCAACGGACGAGCCGGCATCTATATCGATGAAAGCGGACAGTACAACACGATCGAGAGCAACATCGTCTTCGGGCACATGAACGCGTCCTACGCCGGCATTGGCATCGTGAATGAGAACGCGGACACGAACACGGTATCGAGCAATCTGATATTCGACAATGCCTTCGGCATGCGTATTTCGTCCCCTGACGGCTGCACGTTCACCTATAACACTATCAGCAACAATACATATGCGGCGCTCTATTCCGACGGTGCGTACGACGGCAATGCGGGCCCCGGCGAGTTTTCGTATAATACCATATACAGCTACGAACCGTATACGAATGTACGCATCAACGCGAACTGGGCGAACGGACATATACGCTCGAATTACTGGGGGAGCATCAATGCAGGTGTTCTTAGCAACCGTATCTGCGATTTTCCCGCATCGACGAATTTCTTTTCCCCGTATCTCCTCTCGCCGGTCGGCATCTGGCAGACCGATAAGACGCCGACCGCCGTTCCTGCCGGTGTGACCGCATCCGCCGGGCTGCTCAACCGGATCGTGATCGACTGGGGCAACGTCGGCGGTGCCACCGCATATCGCATCTACCGCTCGATGAACAATGACGCCTGGTCGAATTTCAACACCCCGCTTGTCGAAACAACGGTCTCCATACTGACCGATATCACCGCATTGTCCGGGAACGATTACTACTACTATATCACCGCGCTCGATAACGCGACACCGTTCACCAATGAATCGTGGTTCAGTGCGTCATCGGGTGTGGGCTATATCAACTCGAACTACACCGTCACTGTTTCCATCACCAACCCCTCGCCGAACACGTGGATATCGACCAATCGATGGATGTACGCCGGCATTTTCACCACGAACAACGATCTCTACTTCAGCACCAACAATGCGCCGTTCATCGTGATGACGACGACGAACACGCTCGGGAGCTGGTGGACGAATCTCTCGCTCCCCTTCGGTGCAGGGCTTATAACCAATGTATTCAGCATCAAGGTAAGCAATACCACGATAGCGGACTATTGGGTGGAAACGATAACGAATTATTTTGACAACACCCCTCCCGCAGGCGCTATCACCAATATCGCCTCCAACCAGGTGATAAGCAATGTGTTCACCGTGCTCGGTACGAACGCCGACGCACAGTCCGATATCGCTTCTGCTACCGTATCCATCACGAACGCCGACGGCATGTCAGTGAACGTTGCCGCGAGCATCGGAAGCGGCGTGTTCAGTGCGGCTTGGAACTCGACCAATGCATCGACACTGACGAACGGTGAATACCATATCTATCTCACCCTGGTGAACGGGGCGGGACTTACCGTATCATCGCCCTCCACGCCGATAATGATATCCAATCTCTGGCCTTCGGGCAGCCTCGCCACCGTCTATGCGCAGAATAATCCCTACCGCGGATCGGGCGACATCGTATTCAAGGACCTGACGACGAACAGTTCCGTATCGATATACACCGTATCCGGCAAGCTCATGGCGAAACTCGTCATGAATGCTGATAATACGTCCGGCCAGCTGGCATGGAACGTCATCGCCGACAACGGCAAGTTCGTCTCGCCCGGCGTATATCTCTGTCTCATCAAATCGAACGCCGGAACGAGGGTCATACGGATAATGATAGTACGTCGAAGGGAGTCGTAGCCCATGAGAACGATACGACACACCATGCTCGCAATGCTCGCCGCGACAGCAGTGTTCGGTGCGGCCACCGATTCGTTCGATGTGCTTAACATCGGCATCGGCGGCGCGGCGACGGCGCTCGGTCAAACAGTGGCTGCCGACACTGGATCTGCCGAGGGAGTGTTCTACAACCCTGCTACGCTCGGCTCGCTTGACGGCGACCTTGCCCTCCTCGGCTCGTTCAATCCGTATCTCGGCATGGCGCTCTGGAGCGGTGCTGTTGTATTGCGGCTCCCCGGGGTCATGACCATTGCCGCATCCGGATACGGCCTCATCTTCACCGAACCGGTCATCGGCGATGTGATGTATTCCGGCGACACCGGACGCATACTACCCTCCGGCGATTATGTCTTCTCAGGCTCCATCGCACTGCCGATAGGATCGTATCTCAGATTACCGTTCCTTATCGATGCGGGCGTTACCGCGCGCTATGCGATGGAACGCCTCGATGACCTTACGATATCCGGCATCATGGCGGATGCCGGCGTCATCATCGCCTTCACCAATATCGCGGAGCGGCATTCCTTCGCCGTCGGCGCGTACGGGCGCAATCTCGGCATAGGCCTCGCGGGCGATATTACGCTCCCGGGCGCGGTCACTGCGGGGTTGAAATACAGCGGCAGGATAACCAAAGCATTCGGTGTAAAGGCGATGTTCGATGCGACGATATTCTTCAACGATACGCCGAAATTCGATCTCGGGGCGGAATTCGATATCTTCAATGTCGCGTTCATCCGCACCGGGTACATGTTCGGCTATGACGCACGCGGATTCACCATCGGTGCAGGGGCGCGCATCGCCGTCGATGCGATGAAATTCCGTTTCGATTACTCCTTCGTTCCGCTCGGCGACCTCGGCATGCATCATGCACTGCAGCTTTCGGCCATGTTCGGGAACGCGACGCCGGCGCCTGCCGTGAACGACGGGCGCGCGGCATTCGACCAGGGCGTAGCGCATCTCCGGGAGGCACGCTACCGCGAAGGGGCGGACAGCTTCTCGACGATACCGCCGAATTCACCGTTCTACCGGGAGGCGATCGAGAAGTTGGCGTTCGCGGAATCGCAGACCGCATCCCGGTCATATTACGAATCGGGAGAACGGCTCCTCAATGATGGAAATGCGATCGGCGCCATCGACACATGGCGTCAGATCAAATCCGGAACAGAATACTTTTCCCGCGCACAGGCCGCTATCGTCCGTGCGCAGGAACGGCTTAAGGATGCGGCTGAAAGCACAGCCCCGACAAAAAGTGATGAGGATATTTACATCGAAGCGGTGACCTATGCGAAGGCCAAGGATTACCGGAAAGCCATCGAACTGTGGGGAAAGATCAAGCCGGGCGCAGAGCTCTATGAGCGTGCACAGAACAGCATTGAGAAAGCGAAAACGCGGCTGTCATCGGGAGAGTAGCGCTGCCCGATACATCGCCTCGATGTTCCCGACAGGCACATCCGTCTGCAGTATCTGCGACGGGGCGAAGATGTAGCCGCCGAGAGCGCCCAGTATCTTCACCGTAGACATCACATGCCCGCGCACATCGTCGACCGATCCGCGCGGCAATATTTCCTGCGTGTCGATGCCGCCGTGGAACACCATACGTCCGCCGAAATCACGTTTCAGCGCAGCCGCATCCATACCCTTGGCCGTGACCTGTATCGGGTCGAGTATATCCACACCGGCGTCGATAAGGAGCGGTATTATCTCGGCAATAGCGCCGCAGGAATGCATCATAACGGAAAGGCCGTAGGAATGCGCAAGCGACGTCAGCCGTTTGATGTTCTCGAAGAAAAAATCGCACCACATATCTTTACTGAGCAGAAGTCCATTCTGCGAACCGAAATCATTGCCGAAGAACCAGATATGCATCCTGCCTTTGAGCTGTGAGAATATCGCATCATTGATCGAGAGATAGACATCGGTAAGTTTGTTTATGAGCGTCTTTATCATGCCGGGATTCATCGCCGCGTATAATAAGAATTTCTCAAAGCCCATGGTGCGGTATGAATCGCCCATGATGCCGGTCCATAGCCCACCGATGATCACGCGGTCATTGTTCTCATTACATTCGCGAATGAACGGGGAGAAATCAAAATCTTTCGGGGTCGGCCATGCGTGCGATAGAATATCCGCTTCGGTTTCCGCATTCGCAAGCGGCCCTGCGACCGCTTCATCGACGGTGAACTTGGCGTCGTATGCACCGCGATGCCAGCGAATTCCGAGGGGGCACGTGCGCTCGGTTTCGTTCATTGCGAGCGGTTTTTTATAGAACGGCAGACAGGTCTCATTCTGTGATATGTCGCGGCAGGAGAGATAGTAGAAGTCGGCGCCGAGGATATCGAGGAGTTCGCTCTCGGTGCGGACACCGAAATGGGCGCGGAGCTTCGCGTCGGCGGTGCGATGCGCGAGGTAGTCTATCGGGACACGGTCGGCCGCCCTGTGTTCCATCGCAGCGGCAAATCGTTCATGTGAGTTCATCGTCTGCTCCCGATCAATAGTATACCGCCAAAACCGAGCCGCGTCACTATGACGAATCGGAAAAGCATTGTACGGAACGGAAGCGGCATGTCTTCATCCTTCGCGATGAACGCCCGCTCATTGACCATATCGGCCGTACTCTGTATACTGCCGTCATGGATCATTCTACTATCATCTATCTCCACTGTGCGAAGTTCACCTCTCCCGGCGGCTGGCGTTCCCTTGCGCACCGTCATCCGTTCCATGAGATAATCTATCTGCGGTCCGGTTCGCTTGTCATTGAGGCGGGAGAAATGATCATCCGCGCCGCCCGAGGGGATGCCGTCGTATTTCCCTGCAACACCGAGCATAGCGAACGATCCATCGATGCCGAGGACGTCACGATGGAGTATGCAGGATGGGAGGGAGACT